>JAGACY010000342.1 GCA_017613855.1 Pseudomonadota bacterium | reverse complement strand
ATGCCGTCTTTATCATCGTTTGCAAAACAACCTTTTGAATCACATTGTATATTCTTGCCCTGAATAGAAGCAGTTCCCTCTTCAGAACTATATTTTGCATTTGCATCTTTTTCGCTTGACGTATGCGAATCAAACGTAAATCTCGCCAAAACATTGCTTTGAATAATCTTGGTTGAAGTCGCTATGCCGATTTCATGGACATTTGCTTTACTTTCGGTCGATGTAATCTCAACAAAATCGATAGATCCCTTCACCTGATTGGGATCTTCATTATTGGATTGGCAATACTTCCATTCATCGGTGCTCTTTTCACGGAATCTAAAGGTATAATAGACGGTATCTGAATCAACCGCTTTAAACAGAGCCTCGGTCATTTTTGCGGTATAAGCATCGACGGCACTGTCCTTAAAGCTGCTGTCAGCTGTAGCGGCCATAGACTTCCAGCTGGTCATGGTTTTCAGATTACTGCCATACACAAATTCTGCCTCAATGCTCCCGTCATTGCCCGTAGTTTTATCGGTCACACCGGCAACCGCCACACGGCCATTCATCGTTGCCTCGGACAAATCCGGTCCAAAGACGACTTTAACAGGAGCCATCAGCTGACAATAGTAAAGCCCTTGTTTATCCCCTCCTGCACAGGCAGAAATATCCAGTGTTTTGCAGCTGTCCTTGCAGGTAACATTGCCCGAAATATATTGAGGCGCATATTTGCTGCATGTGGTCATTTCTTTAAGGTTTCCATTATCATTCTTACCAAAATCGCAATTTTCACCCTCTTCGACAATGCCGTTACCGCAGACTGCAGCCTCTTTGCAATCTCCGCGCTGAAGGATACAAAGCTCAGAGCATACGGCTTTTCCGCCCTCTGCCCACTCCTTACTGGAATCATAGTCTTTGCACGTATACACTTTGCTTGAAACCGGATCGCAATCACATTCGGAATTATCCGCTTTACAAACGCCCTTCACACAATAGGGTGTGTCTCCACTGCAGTCAGCTTCTTTTTCACAGGTATCTGGCTTTGGCGGTTCTACCGAGCATTTGCAGTTCTCATCCAAAACAGTGCCTTCCTTGCATGGATCGTAGCATTCACCTTTGCATTCGACCTTGTTCTGTTCTTCACATGTCTTTTCGACTGGTGCTTGCGGGCATTGGCAATTCTCATCCAGATCTGCACCATCCTCACAAGGATCGTAACAGGCACCATTGCATTCTATCTTATTCTGCTCTTCGCAGGTTTGATCGACTGGACCTGCAGGACATTGGCAATTCTCATCCAGTTCTGCACCATCCTCACAGGGATCGTAGCAGGCACCATTGCATTCGATCTTATTCTGCTCTTCGCAGGTCTGATCGACCGGCCCAGAGGGGCATTGGCAATTATCGTCAAGCGCTGCACCATCCGCGCACGGCTCATAGCAGGCACCGTTGCATTCGATCTTGTTCTGTTCTTCACAAGTTTTATCGGCTGGCGATTCGGGACAATTACATTGTGAATCCCGTAACTTGCCATCCGGGCAGGGATCGTAACAAGTACCATTGCACGTTACTTTGCCTTGTTCTTCGCAGGTTTTATCAACGGGCTTTTGGGGGCATTGGCAATTTGCATCCCGTGCAGCACCACCCTCACAGGCGTCATAGCATGCACCAGTGCACTCGACCTGATTCGTCGCTTCACAATTCAGTTTATCGGGAGAAGCTGTATCTTTTGAATCTTCACCACAACCCATCAGACTTGCAGCCAAAATCGCCAGGAACCAAACTTTTTTCATAAAAAGCCTCCAAAGAATGCAGGAAAAAAAATTACGCCTCTATGCGTACGCTCAATCAATGCCTCATTATGTCAAAATATTCTTGCCCGATCAACATCTGCAGCCCATCCTGAACAGAAATATCCGGCACAAATCCCAATATTTTCTCAGCCAATGAAACGTCTGCCGTCGAATGTTCAATATCCCCCCGCCGGGCAGGTGCAAAAATGGGATCACTAACCTTCAGCGAAGAAAACATCTCTTCAAAACAGGATTTCATCATCGAATGCAACTCTAAAAGCGAAGTCTGCCCACCACAGCCGATATTGACGGCAAAGGCTTTTTCTGTCTGGTGTGACAGATCCACCTTGGCTGCCATCCTGTTTGCCTGAACGATATTCTCAACATGGCAATAATCCCGCGTGGCACTGCCATCGCCATAGATGGTGCATGGTTTGCCATGAAACATTGCGTCTGCCCATTTGGGAATCACTGCCGCATAAGCGCCATTGGGATCCTGCCGTGCACCAAAAACATTAAAATAACGAAGTCCTATGATCTCGAGACCATAACAACGTGCATAGGATTGCGCATAAATCTCCTGAGCACGCTTCGACGAAGCATAAGGCGACAGACAAGCCCCCTCATGTCCTTCGACCGCCGGAACATCACGGGAATCGCCAAATACAGCACTCGAAGAGGCATACACGACGCGCTTAATACCATTGGCCCGCGCGGCTTCGAGCATATTTAAAAACCCCGTCATGTTCGTGCTGTGCACGAGCATCGGGTCTTCAATACTCCAGGGCACCGATCCAATCGCCGCTTCATGCAAAATCAAATCTGCCCCGTGGCAAGCCGATTTCATCACATCCAGATGCCGAATGTCCTCTCGCAGCAGCTCAAAATGAGACGCATTATCCGGATCTTCACCGAGCACGGCTTCAATGTTGGACATCTTGCCTGTCAAAAAATTGTCAATGCCCAAAACCCGATGTCCCTGCCTTAAACAAGCCGACATCAGATGAGAACCGATAAAACCGGCAGCCCCTGTAATGACGATTTTCATGGTATTCCTTTATTTTATGGTTTTTCTTTCCCAATCAATTTTGGCTTTGTCAAGGGTGTCGCGCAACACCCTTGACCGCCCGCCGCGTAGGCGCAAATGACGTGATGTAAAGACGAAGCTTTATAAGCATATCCACACTCCCACAACACAGCACTATTTTTTCAAAAAATCGACCTTCAAAGTGTAACAACACCATTTTCGTTGGCATTATTATATTGAGTAACCATGATGCCTTTTCTCGATGGTTCAACTCCAATTTCCTGATTATCTCCCAAAATTCCTAATTCCTAATTTCTAATTCCGCATTATCCATCAAAACTGTAGCAGTAGAATCCAAAAATTCCTGCAAATCCACATGAAAACATTGTTCATAGCTCAACGCCTGCAGAGCCATATCGATTTTATCCGCCAGATGCAAACAATGCGCGTTCGAGGACGCGTCTGTCATACACGTTTCAAAGGCTCGCCAAAGCCGTTCGGCTGCTGCATCCGGCAACTCCGTCTCATCAATCATACGCCGATAAGCACAGCACTCACTTCGGATTTTTTCGCTGCGGTCGTGCACCTGCTCCGGCGTGAGATCGCCCACGACGAGTTCTGCATGATCGTGAACCAACCCCATCAGAAATAATTCTGCAAACGCCTCCCGACAAAGACATCCCGCATAAAAAGCCGTCTTTATGCTGTGCTGTGCAACACTTTCTCCCGATTTGTTCTTCAATTCCGGAATGACACGCATCCATCCCGAACGCGGCACATTCCCTAGCCCCAAAAAGGATTTCAAATGACTGTCAGTCTGTCCATCCAAAGTTCTCGAAAAAACACGCATTTTTTCACAAAAATCGATCACTTCAGAATCCCATGCATTCGATTTCATGTATTGCTCACACCACTGGGAAATCAGCGTCCCAAAAGGAAAATCCTCCCCACCAGACTGTATTTGCCCTATCCCTGCCCTTCGAATGACCTCACTCGCAATAAACCGGAAAATAGCCGATAAATCCTGATCATTCGGACAATAAATCGTGCAGCACATTGCCCAAATCCAGTCTTCATTCTGAACGACATCATTCAGCTTCGATATTTCATGCCATTCGTTCTTCGATAAAATTTCCCGCAATGGATTCATTTTTTTCCGCCTCTATCCAGAATCCCATATATGGCTATGTTAAACCAACGTAGATATCAAGTGATTGTGAATGGCTGCATGTATTCCCTATATGAGCGGCGACACGAAGTCGCCGCCCGCCGCGTAGGCGCAAATGACTTTATTTAAAAGCATATTCACACTGGTTCAACACAGCCTAAAAAATATACTGGAATTTACATCCATAACGCAATAAAGAGCGCGTCCGGACGTGTCTCTCAAGGAGGTTCCATGCAATCCACGTCACAATCACTCACGCTGTCAATTTGCGGATGTTACTGGCGATATGCGCTGGATGACGCAAAAATCGATCAGCTGATTCAAACCAATGGTGTATCCAGAACGCTGGCCATCTGCCTGGCTCAGCGTGATCTATCCCCCGGCAAACAAATTGCAAGTTTTCTATCGCCCTCTATCAGCGATCTGCATGATCCTTTTCTCATGCTGGGGATGGACAAAGCCATTGCACGCTTAAAGAAAGCCATTATTGACCAGGAATCCATCCGCATTGTGACCGACTACGACGTCGATGGCACCATGAGTTCCTTGATTCTGCAAAGCGCACTGACCATTTGCGGACACAACAAACTCACGTATCATATTCCCAATCGCAAGGATGAAGGCTATGGGTTTACAGTAATTGCAGCCCAAAAAGCCATCCAGGATCATGTTAAGCTCATTGTCACAGCAGATATCGGCGTTCGCGATGAAGCGGCCATTCATCTGGCACAATCGAACGGAATCGATGTTATCGTGCTCGATCACCATCTTCCCGTTGGCGAAGGCGTTCCCCCATCGGCTTATGCAGTCCTCTGCCCACCGCAAAAAGACTGCCCCTACCCCAACAAGGCTTTGGCAGCCTGTGGCATTTCTCTCAAGCTTGCACAGGCTCTGCTCAAAGACCATCCCAAATGCCCAGCCATTATTCGCAGCCTGATGAAACTTGCTGCTCTCGGAACAGTCGCCGACGTCGTTTCTCTTTTGGAGCAGGAAAACCGCGCCATTGTTGCCATTGGCCTCGATGCGCTCAACCGGGATGACCATAAACCCGGTTTGCGGGCATTGCTGAATATCTCCAAAGCACTCCCCGGGACCATCAACAGTTCGACGATATCCTTCCATATTGGTCCCCACATCAATGCAGCAGGCAGACTCGCTTCTGCCACCCATATCATTGAACTGCTGCATTCCCCCAATAGTGTCGTTGCTCAGGGACTGGCTTCACAACTGAGTGAAATGAACCTCGACCGCCAGCAGATCCAGGAGCAGATGATCCATCAGGCAATCGAAGAAATCGGCGAAAGCGAAGCCCCCTTTATCGTCATTGCACGCCCCGAATCGCCGACATGGCACAGCGGTATCTCGGGAATCGTTGCCGGCAGACTCAGGGAATATTTCCATCGCCCGGTCGCCGTTGCCACCATCGAAAATGGTATGATGACGGGAAGTATCCGCTCTACCCCCGGGATTCATGCCGTCAAAGCACTCACTTCGGTCGAAAAACTTCTCGTTAAATTCGGCGGTCATGCAGCGGCCGCAGGGTTTTCATGCCCAGAATCTGCGCTCCAACCACTCGCCTCGGGACTATGCGAAAATGCCATGGAACAGCTCGAAGGTGCCCCCGAAATTCCCATAACCGATGTGGCTTTATGCCTCGAGCCGAATGAAATTACACTTCAGGTCTGCAATGAGATTGACGCACTCGAACCCTGCGGTGCTTACAATCCCAAACCTCTGATTTGCATTAAAAATGCCAGTGTTTACGGCCTGCAGCTGCGCAAAGAAAAACATCTGGCCGGGTATATCAATGGGTCACCCATTGAGCTCAAATTTATCTGGTTTTCAGCGCCCATCACTATGGCAGAGATGTCCGCACAACCACACCATTTACTCGGTGAACTTCAAAAAAATGTCTGGAATGGCAGAGAGAGTCTTCAACTGGTCATTCGGGACGCATGCAGCGCCGGCACGAATGTCTTTGTTTAATGCGGAATGCGGAATTGTTTTCTAATTCGCAATGCGCAATGCGCAATTGAGTTTGTAAAACTAAGGTATGCTTTTGAAGCAAGAGATACTCAATTCTTTAGAAATCGCATTGAGAATGCCAAAATAATTACGAATGACGAATGACGCATTCCGAATTATCATTCATCCCCTCAACCCCCACATAACCAATATGAAAGCCAACCCAACCAAAGTCGCACAGGAACTCATAAACAGCGTCTCCCATACCCGGGTATTTCTCAGCATGCCTTATATGGAGGGCATTACCCCGGTTTGTATGGATGCACCACATGTGCGCAAATTTCAGGATGCCAACAGCGCCCTCGAAAGGCGTGACGGGTATTTTGCACTCAATGAAGCCGGCCTGAGTCCATTGGATCACGGCAATCTGTATGGCGATGCCGTTTTTGAAGGCATCCGCATTGACAACCGGCGCATACTCATGCTCAGGGAACATGTCGATCGCTGGCTGACTTCAGCCCAAAAGCTGGAAATCGTCTTTCCCTATTCGCGACGGGAATTGTGTGAAATCATCATCGAACTCTGCCGCCAGGCCCTGGGAAAAGAGGGTACGAGCGGTTATCTTCGTCCCGTCCTGACGCGGGGCATCGGCAATCTCGGCGTCAATCCAGCCAAATGTGTTGCCCCGACGCTGTATATCGTCTGTTCGACCATCTCTCTGTATCCACGTGAGCGTTACGAACGCGGCATCGATGTCACCGTCGCACGAAAAATTCGAAGGAATGATGCGCGTTTTCTCGATCCGAACATCAAGACGAACAATTATCTGAACAACGTCTTTGCATTGCTCGAAACGCAGCACAGCGGTTCACTCGAAACCATCATGCTCACAAGTGAGGGCTATGTTGCCGAAGCCACTGCCGACAATATCTTTGTGGCTGAGATGATCGATAACACTCCCGTCCTCAAATGTCCTGCCCCCCAATATGCGCTCGTCGGCCTGACGCGAACCCTCGTCCTCGATTGTGCACGCCGACTTGGGTTCAAAACTATCGAAGATCCCCGCATGCTGATTTCGGATTTTATCGGCCCGAACCGCGAAGTATTTATTACCGGCACGGCTTGCGGCATGATGCCTGTCACCCATATTGATGGCCTCGAAACAGCCAATCCCGCTCACCGAACGCTCATGCACCAATTGTGGAATGCCGTTCAGGAACGTTCTGGTGATGACGCCGTTTCGTTCGATATCGATGCCCCCAAAGAGGCTTTGGATTTTTATCTCACAGAATAATGCATTCCCCCGTGGGTTACGCTGCGCTCACCCACGGCTAGTGGCTACGAATGTATCACCCCTCCGGGGCGTACAAATATTGTTATTCACTATTCACTATTACGTATTCACTACCCGAACCGTGGGTTACGCTGCGCTCACCCACGGTGAATCATGCAGACGCGTATGCCCGAAGGGCATAGCGGATGCAGCCGGGCCGTATTGGACGAAGGCCAATAGGCCGGCTCCTAAAATAAAACAGATGTCAGTCACCTCTAAATCGTGATTATTTTAGGGACAATATTAGCAATTATCGCTATATTGGTGTATTTTCCTATTGCCCATGTTGGGCAGATGCAAAATGTCAATCAGAGGTTGAGATGGACACGGATAAAACCAAGCTGGCACGCGGGCTGGATGAACTTGAAGGCGAGCTCATATCGGGGCGTTACAAGATCCTCAATCGCATCGGCAAAGGTGGTATGGGTGTCGTTTATCTTGCACAACAGACCAATCTCGATCGAAATGTCTGTATCAAAGTACTCAATCCTGCATTGCTCGATGATGAAGACGCCGTGGGTCGATTCGAACGCGAAGCGCGCGGTCTGAGCCGGCTCAAGCACCCCAATATTGTGACGATTTTCGATTATGGCCGTGATGGCAATCTCGCTTATATCGTCATGGAATATGCGCAGGGTGAAACGCTGGGCAAATACCTCAAATCGCATGGTGCGCTGTCTCTGGACGAATTTCTGCCCATTGCTGTACAAACACTTAAAGGTATTGGCGAAGCCCATAAATTGGGGCTGATTCATCGCGACATTAAACCGGCCAACATCGTTTTATGCGAACTCGAAGGTGAAAAAAATTTCGTTAAAATTCTCGATTTCGGGCTCGCCAAACTCGCTCAGGGCAGCGAAGATCTCACCAAAGAACAGCAGCTCGTCGGCAGTGCTTCCTATATGTCGCCCGAACAAATTCTCTCGGGTGTCTCGGATACACGGACGGATGTCTATGCCCATGGCGTCATGTTTTATCTCATGCTTTCGGGGAAAAAGCCTTTCACGGGGGCAAATGACAACGCCATTCTTTATCATCACGTCAACACGATTCCCAACCCGCTGTTTACGCTCGTTCACGAAGATAAAAACATCCCCGAACCTTTATGTGAAGTCATCGATCAGTGTCTGAGCAAGGATCCGCAAAAGCGCCCGCAGACTGCCATCGATCTCCTGACGGCGATTTCCTATGCACTGGATGCACCGCAAATCCGCGCGGGTTACAGCTCGATGAGCCTGGCGCGAATTGATTTGCAAAAAGTGACAGACGAGGCTGAAACCCATTTTATTCAGCAGCCAGCCGTCCATGATTCCATCGGGAATGTGAGTGCGGTCAGTGCCGTCAGCGGAGTCAGTGCTGTCAGCGGGATTCGCAGTGAATACAATGAAAACAGCATAAGCGGTGTCTCGGCAAACATCCCGCCTGCGCCGATTATTCCTGCCGCCGACACCACCCATCCCATTAACAACAACCTGCTCGCTTCGCTTTCAAACAATCCCAAAAGTGAAAGACGGATGCTCATGGTTGGCGTGGCTGTCGTCATTCTTGTCATCGTCATCATTGCCGGTGTGCTCATCGGACATCATATCCAGAGCTCAGGTTCTTCGCATGAAGCCAAGACTACCGAACTGGATGCTGCACGGCTCATTCCGGTATATAAACAAATTGAAGAGAATATATCCCAGGAATTGTGGCCCGAAGCCGAAAAGGTCATCGAAGAGCTGAACGATTTGCCCGAATCCAAAACGCCCGAAAACCTGGCCAGAGTTTCTGAGTACACCAAACAGATTAACACCGGGAAACTCCTTACAAAAGCTCGCGATAACCGGGATCTGGAACTCTACGATGATGCCATCGAAAAATACAATGAAGTCATCGAAAGAGCTCCGCAAAATATCAAAGATATCGCTACAAAAGAAAGAGATGCGGTGCAGGCCATTCTCGACAACATGGCAACGCTTAAATTTACCCTTGAAAACCGCAGTGAAACAGAACTCTATATCGATGGCAATCTGATGGGGATGACGCCCGAGTCGATCACCGTAAAACCAGGGACACACGAAATTAAAATCACACGCCCCGGTTACAGCGACTGGTATTCTTCTGATACACTCACGGCCAAGGAAATACGCAATCACGATGTCGACTTTGAACCCGTCGAAACTGCACAGCCTAAACCTGCCCACACCAAGCCCTCTGCAAACCATCCGTCTCCTTCAGGCTCTACCAGCATGTTCGACCGGGATAAAAAGAAGAAAAACAGCGGTAATAAAGATGGCAAAAAGAAAATAGGATTGCAGGGAATATAGATCATGGGCATTGCAGCAATGAATAAATACTTTTTTGTTTTATTATTCCTGTGCCTCCTGTTTTGCACATCTTGCGGAAAGAATCATACCGAACAAGTGCTTGAGTCGATGCAGGCTGTCGAACTGGCCATGCGATTAAATGTCGATAACCCCGAAGGATTGTTTGCTGCGCTCGACCAATGCATCGAAAAATACAAACCCGTCTGGGAAAAGAGCGCCCATCTGCTCGACACCAAATCGTACGAATCTTATATGCGGGAATATAATCTGCAGGTCGAAGAATTGAGAAAAGTACAATTATCCATCATCAATCTCGACCTCGAAATTCAGGACAATCTCAAAGATAATCCCGAAATGCTGCAGAAATACTATCAAAAACTGGGACAATTAGGCGCGAGAAATTAGTTTTAATGCGGAATGCGCAATTCGCAATGCGCAATTGGGATTGTAAAACTAAGGGGGAAGTCTGATTAATGCGTAATGCGTAATGCGTAATGCGTAATTGGGATGCAAAACTAAGGGGCGACTCTGAAGATAAAGGTGAATAGCATTCTTAATTAGCAGTGAGCAGTGAGCAGTGAGCAATTGGAATGCAAAACTAAGGGGCAACTCTGAAGATAAAGGTGAATGGCATTCTTAATTCGCAATTCACAATGCGCAATGCGCAATTGGAATGCAAAACTAAGGGGCAACTCTAAAGCTATAAAACTATTATTCTTTAGGAATAACCTTGAGAATACCCTAACTGCTAACTGCTAACTGCTAATTGCACATTGCCCATTAGAATAGTGCAGCCAAACGAGGTATTCGACATTGCCCTTAGGGCCGGGCAAAGTACTGTCTGCCCCGTCGATGACCTGATAGCCCATATTTTTAGCAGTCTCAATGACGCGTTCGATGGCTTCTTTTCTCACCTGGGTATCGCGCACGACGCCACCGGAACCGACCTGCCCTTTGCCGACTTCGAATTGCGGCTTTATCAATAAAACACAATCTGCCTCATGGGCGAGGTGTGCTTTGAGTGGTTCGAGAATTTTTTCGAGCGAAATAAAAGACACATCGGCAACCGCCAGTTCGATGGGATCGGCAAAGAAGCCAGCCTCGAGATATCTGAAATTCGTGCGTTCGATGTTGACGACTCTTTCGTCAGTACGAAGTTTCCAGGCCAATTGCCCATAACCCACGTCGAGTGCATAGACTTTGGCGGCCCCGCGCTGCAAAAGGCAATCGGTAAATCCTCCGGTCGATGCACCGATGTCGAGGGCGATTTTTCCTTCGATGGCTAAATCCGAAAAACGATCCAGTGCTCCGGCGAGTTTGTAGCCCCCGCGAGAAACATACTGGCTCGGCATGCCGTTAATCTGAACATCAGCATCGGGTTTAGTCGGCGTTCCTGCTTTATCGACGCGCTTGCCATCGACAAAGACCTTTCCGGCCATAATGAGTGATTTGGCCTGACTCTTGGTGGGAACGAGCCCATTGGCAACGAGCCAGTCATCGAGACGCTGCTTTTCTATCATTCTATAGGTTGCTATCTGAAGCTATTGTTCATGGACATTTTCTCCGTGGGTTACGCTTCGCTCACCCACGGTTATTGCTACAAATAAATCTCACTACGGAGCTATTCGATTTTTGAGAATGCCATTCATTATCCATTATGCATTATGCATTATGCATTATTTCTGCGGTGTTGCTTTCAAACTCGCTTTGCCATCCTTGACATAGACACTAAAGCGAACATTTTTGCATTTATAGGTTTTGATTAGGCGATCTTTTTCTCGTGCAAGACGACTCACAAACTGCTCGAGTGTAAATTTATCCGTCACTTCACCGCATTCTTTCTGTGTCTGAATGTACTTATCGTAAAGCGATTTAAAGTATTCTGTTTCGGACAGAGGATCGATATCTACCCGGCTGCCCGTTACCGAAAAGACACCCGATTTTGACAGCCCACGGTTAAACTCAAATGCGCCGCTTTGTTTGGGATCACCGCTTACCGGCATATCAATTTCGGAAACATCTTTTGCGCGGCGTTTTAATGCTTCGAATAGAGAGTTTTCATCGACGCTGTTTTGTTTTTGGGTTTGACTTTGTGATTTTGCAGCATCCTGCGGCGCGGTAAAGGCGACACCTTTCATCGTATACGAAGGCACTACCTTTACATTTTCGGCGCTCTTCGTGCTGCTCTTTACATTGGAAATAGCCTGGACTTTCTGAGACACATCCGTTTTTGTTATGGGACGCGCCAATCCGGCCATTTTAACCGTGCCGCCACGCATGCCTTCTGACGGCGCATTCAAACTGGGCGCAGCCGTAATATCAATATGTCCGGCCATTTCTTTCGGTTTTTCGGCAGGAGGTGCCCATTTCGATGAATTCATCGCCGATTGTGTGTCGTTGATAAGATTAAGGACACTATCGCCCAAATTGACTTTGGAACCATTCTCATCTGACGCATCGTCTGAACCATTCTTTTTGGGGGTAAACAACGCATCAAAGCTGTCAGCGATTTCATCCCACCCATCATCTGTCAGTGAATCAAAGAAACTGTGCGATTGTTCACTCGATCTCAGAACAGCAAGATTATGTTCATCGACAGGTGCCGTCACACGATTGGCTTCTGCTTCACTCTCAGGATTTGATTTCTGCAAAGGAATATTGGAGTTGCTGGGACCTTTGGCAAAATGCACGGGGCTGTCGACCACAGTATTCGATGCGGCCTTCGAAGCCAGTGCATCTTCGAGACGGCGTTTTTCTTCTTCCAGACTCAGACGGGTAATTTCTTCTTTCTTAAAGGCAGATTTAGAAGCCTCGAGTTCTTCTTTCATCTGGCCCAGTTTACCGGCATTTTCTTTCGAAAGCGCTTCTGCCTGTTCGAGCTTCTTAAGGAGCTGTGCTTTTTCTTCTTTTGCAGCAGCCAACGAAGCCTTAAGGTTTTCATCCCCATCGGACAGTTTTTCCGGTTGTTTTCCATCACCATTCTTGAGTGCCTGCGGTTTGGATTCGGTCTGGATTTCTGATTCTTTCCGGCGCGTACATACCAGCCCTAATAAAATCATGATTACCCCGGCACCGATGGCCATTCCCAACGCTTTAATCGTGAATCTCTTCTGAGGTTTTGCAGAAATCACGGCAGATTTCGGAGCAGCCACAACCGCAGCTTCAGCCATCGAAGCGATGGATGTCAAATCACATCCGGAATTGAGCTTTGCCCTGACGAAAGACCATTTTGTACCGCCGGCTTCAAATTCGCCCGAATCCCCTGTTTTGCTGGCGAGTGCCGTCCTGATGGCATCCGACACTTCAAGAGGGGTGCATTCAGAGGCATCGAACAATGCGAAGCTATCGACCTGTTGATCATCGCACATGACAAAAGACTGATTGGCAGCATCACAACGAATGGTGTCAGCCAAAGGGCTCCTGGCCTCAGACATGCTGTAAAGACAGGCCTCCCGGGAATCGTCCACACAACTCCAGGCTGCGAGCATTAATTTTCCATCTTTGGCAAAATAGCGCGTACCGGAACTTGTTTCTTCAATGCCCGTCAAATCGACACTTTCAGCATCTGTCGCTTCGATCACGGCATTTTTAGCCAAATCGACAACGGCGAGCGTTTTGGCATCTTTGAGTGTCTGATTGGATTTCAGCTTGTCCAAAGCACTCGTTTTTGGCTTAGCCGCAGCCGCAGCTTTTTCTTCCACGAGATTTGGCCCCACCTGCGGGGAAACGAGACGAATCCGGGCCTCAGAATCGATGTCTTCCTGCACCTCATCATCGGTTGCAAGAACCTGCAGCTCAGCGCCAATAACCAAATCATTGGCATTCAAAAGCGAAAGCACGGCATCGTGGTAGGATTTGCCCGGCTCACTCGGAGCAACTGTAGGAGCACCGCCCAATTCAGGCGCACTAACCTGAACATTTTCCTGACTCCAGCCCAAAACGGCACCGGCAGTAATTATTCCAGCAAGAACGATATATAAATTGCGCTTAATCATCGACCGACTCCCCGTGTTAGAAGAAACACTACGACTGTATCAAAGTTCTTAATAATTGAAAAGTTTAGATAGTTTGGAATGCTACGCTTTTGGGGCGGTGCCCCAATACGCTCCGCATGCGCTGCTATTTAAAAATACGCAGCGCACCGTATGAGAATAGGTGCGCGGCAAAGGCGTATTTCGGCGCAGGCGCCGAAATAGCCTTGCCTCCCCATAAAAATCAGCGACGCAGGATCTTTTTACGCAATTTCGAAGTGAACCCGCGAAATTCATTGGGAATGATAAACCGCGACAAAATTCCAACGACAATGAGCCCGATGCTGCCGGAAATCGCCAACTCGAACAGAATCTGCCAAAGATGCGAAAGATCGAGCGAAAGCCTGTTAAACAGCATCACACCGCCATAACTGCCTGCCGCCGTTACCGCACCGAGCAAAAGCCCGATGCAGATTGAACGCACGACGTTAAGCGGTTTAAAGTAAGCATTCCGGCGATGATAAAAGATAACCATGCAGGTTGCCTGAAGTGCCATGCCGATACAGGAGGAAAGCGCAAAGCCCTCAAGCCCAAACAAATGGCTCATGACAATATAAATCGGCAACGAAATCATAGTCACCAACGTCGTCAGAACCATGGGACGCAATGTATTCTGATCGGCATAAAATGCGCGGACGCTCACCATCTGTATCGTCCAGAAAACGATAGAAATGCAGAGGATGCGCAGAACTTTAGCCGTTTGGAGCGTATCCTGGGCCGTAAATGCACCATGTTCATAAATCAGTGAGATCATGGGGTCGGCCAGAACGATAAAGAAGCCGATGACAATCATCGACAAGTAGACGACATTTTTGAGCATCCGATGGAGCGTGTCCGCGACCTTGTCATATTCTTTGCGCGCGGAAAGCTGCGAAAGATAAGGCAAAGCGGCCTGGCCTGCGGCCTGGCCGATAATGCCGATGGGCACCAGAACCAACTTACGCGCATAATTGAGCCACGAAATCGCCCCCTCTCCAATCGTCGATCCGATGCTCTTGCCGAGCCAGTCATCGACCGTCGTCAGACTCACACCAACCATGAGCGGCAGCGTAAGCAGAATATATTTTTTGAAATCCTTATCCGTAAAACCAAAGATGGGTTTGTATTGGATTTTCTTGCGCAAAAATATCAGAGGAAGCAGGAAAGGACCTAAAAATGCGCCCGTCAGTGCACCGATGGCAAATCCTTTCATTCCAATGGAATCACCCAAAGCCAGACCAAATCCGATAATACAAATATTGTAGATCAGCGGTGCAATCGCAGAAGGTACAAAATGCCCCTTGGCCATCAAAACTGCCATCATCAGGGCCCCCAGATAATGAAAGAATTGTCCGGGTAAGATAATGCGCGTCATTTCTACGGTTCGTGTGATCTGCCCTTCGTCAAACCCGGGAAAAATCAGATGTGCCAATGGTGTTGTAAAAATCCCGCACAAAATGATGGCAAGAACCACGAGTGTTCCCATCGTCGTGGCAATAATCGAAAAAAGGCGCTCGGCTTTTTTGGGATCTTTTTTGGCGATATAACCGGCAAAAAGCGGGATAAATGTTATCGAAAGCGTACCGCCTGCCAGGAAATGGTTCATCAAATCGGGCAGCAAAAAAGCGGCATTGTATGCATCCGTCTCGGGGCCGGCACCCGCCTGAAATGCAATGACTGCTTCGCGAAGGAATCCGAGCAGACGCGAGCACAAAATACCCATTGATAGGATAAATGCCGCCAAACCAATGCGTTTAACGCGCATCTGCGTATCTACACTGTTGGAACGCTCAGATTCTTCGTTCGATGCGTCTTCGGAATCACCCGAATGCTCTTCGGAGTTGTCAGAAATTTCGTCCAGTTCAGGGGGTTCTTCTTCACTGAGATCCAGTCTCTCTTTTGGGTCGTCCATGATTTTGCCTTAATTCATTCGCGATATACTTTTACAAACGGATTTGTTCTGACCTTATGGCCTTCGCAATTAACTAATGCGTAATGCGCAATGCGTAATTGAGTTTTGCAAAACCATAGTTTAACTCTAAAACAGGGACACTTCGATTCTTCAGAGATGAGCTTATGGTTGCCTTAGAAATTGCGAATTACGAATTACGAATTACGAATTCGTAATTCATTCCCCTTATTCTTCAGTCATTTCCTTTAGTATTGTCATCCAATTCCGCATTCCGCATTCCGCATTCCGAATTGAACTCGTTCTCGCGCTGTTTTCGCCTGCGAATACTCGAGAAAACAACCCCTACAATGATCACAAATGCAATCAAACCTCCCCACAACAATGCTTTGGGCATGAGTGCCAAAGCACCTTCGGAGGTATTCGTCTGCGTATTTTCAGCAACCAATGGGGGTTCCAGTACTCGAATGCCGGATACCAAAAATTCGACCAAAGTCGAATACATGGCAATGGCATCATCCCCCTCAAACGGCAAATAGACAAATATTTGGGCAAGACGACTGCCAATCGGAATGAGCAGGGAAGTCTGTCTGACGGGAGCATCTTTCAGACGTTCGATGGCAGAAAGCGTACCATCCGTGCGCAGCACATCCATCATTCCAATGAGTGGCTGTGTACTCAAAATGCGCGTCTGCATGACCTGAACTCTGGGAATATCTGCCAGTGCCTCCTGTGAGGAATTCAAATGGGCCTGCAAGGATTCCTCGCTCCCTAACCGGTATCCCTCATGAATCGTAAGAAATACCGCACCCAGACTACCTTTTTCACCGATCTGAACACAGGTTCCCCCGATGCGGGAAGCCAGAGAGGGATCACAGTCCTGTCGGGCAACGCCATCCGGCCACAGCACCGTTAGCGATGAATCACTATAAAAAGGTTCTGCCGCATACAACGTGTGACACAACATCAAAAAAAATAAAGCCGCCAAAGCGGCAAAGCCACAACGCCTCACAAAAAACCTATCCCTTCAGTTGCTCATGGACGAGATATAGGTCACGCAGCAAATCCGAAAAATGCAGATATCGACGCGATGTATCAAAATTCGTACACCAATGAATCACCTGAACCAGAGGTTTAGGGAATTGTTCCTGCCAGTTATACGTATTGGGAACTGCCTGATATTGGCTGATTTCTTCATGCAAACTCTGAATATCATTCGATTGATAAACCGATTTGCCAATCAGCATCTCGATCAGAATCATACCAAAAGAATAAATATCCGCCTGTGCATTGGTGTTTTGTAAGTTGTATCCCAATTCCGGAGCAATATAGGGAAGATCTGTGACACTCAGCTGACTCACATCACTCACATACAACTTCTGTCCGAAATCATAGATAACGGGAGCAAGCCGGCCGTTTTTTTCTTCAAACAGAATATTGGTAGGTTTGAGATTGCCATTCACAAAGCCATTCTGGTGTGCATAATTCATCGCATGGGCAATCAATATCGCAATATGAATGGCCATATTCATAGGAACGGCACCTTCATTGAGAAGGCTCTGCTGCAGCGATAAATGATCCACGTCAGGCATCACAAAAAGCCCGTGTTCCGGATAGCATTCGATAACTTTTTCAAAGGAATTGTTATCTTTGGACAACATATCCGTTCTTCGCACACCTTCAGCAAATACGGCGCGCTCAATGGGTCCGTCAAGACGAAGCTTTTTAAAAGCGAACTGCAAATCCGGATGACTGATTGTCGATAACAACCCCACCATCGCATGCGGTTGAATGCTGTCTATGCGCAAAATCCGATATACATTGTCGAGTTCTGCTGGCAAATGACAATCCGCAGGAATGGACAAAACCTGACCAAAACTGCCTGAAGGCTGCATATCTTCGACACTGGGGGCAACAATACTTTGGGATGTCGAAGAAGGCTGAGGATTATTGACTGCAATCTGTGCAGATGTCGTAAAACTTCCCGTCGGAACGCGCGGAACAATCGGCTGCGACGGCGTTAACGTCGACAACGGGGGAATAGAAGTAAAGCCTCCCGATTGCATGTCCGTCACAAGGCCCTGTGATGGCGACACGGTTGCCAAAGTCGGACGGCTTTTGGATGCCTCTATCGTTAAGTTGGCGCTTAAATGAAAACCTGATCCAATTTTCTTGAGCGCCTTTAATAAGGCACCTGCATTCAGGAATCTCTGTTCAGGACGAAGGCTCAGGCCTGTTCTAATCAGTTCGGAAAACTCCGGCGGAATATCACCCGGAAAAAGAAGTTTGCGTTTGTTCTGTGCATAAACTTCCAGGTACTTGGAGTAATCTTCACAAACGCAAGGGCCTCTTCTCGTAAAGGCAAAATACATCGTCGCACAAAGTGCATAGACATCCGAAGACGGATAGGCATTGTCGTAATTCTCAAATTGTTCCGGCGAAAGATAGGGTAAATGCTTTAATGGATCCAACCGTCTCGAATCACGATGCGTACCAAAATTGAGAATTCTCGGAGAAAGCCGGTTATCCTGCTGATAAAGCATGATATTGTGCGGGCTGATGCCTTTGTGCAAAATCTTGCTGCCATGGGCCATCGAAACCGCATCCACAATGCTCAAAAAAAGCTCTGTCACTTCTTTCGGCGTCAACGTCGTCGTTTCGAGATATCGCTCCAGCGTAAACCCTTCGACAGCCTCCATCACGGCAAACGTTCGTTCACCACGAAGCTCGAGATTGACCACATGAATGATATTGGGATGATTCAGACGCGCTTGTTTTCTAAATGCTGCAATAAAGTTTTCACGCCTCTGAGACCAGTCCGGTGCCTCATCATCACCTATCAGCAGTTTAATTGCGCACACAACTTCCAGACGTGTGTCTACACATTTGAGAATTGCCGTCTCACCACACGTATCGACGATTTCTTCGATGAAGTAGCGATCGGCAAGTAATGTTCCGACTTCTGGAATATTCTGCATCTTAAGTCTTTCTGAAAGCAATAAACATCGAGAAATAAAATTAATTTCTCTCTCCATAGAGACTGCTTATTTTTAATCTAATACTACAAGTGTGTCAATTTTCCACCATTATATCATGAATCATTCAAAAAATGACCGCATTGGGATACGCTTTTCCTCCCCAAAGGTACACAATTCAATCATCCCAAGCTGAGATTCTGCAACATCCGATGTCCAGCAGCACGCATCTTCGAGGTTTTCTACATCGACAGCATCCTCGCTAAACTCACAAATATCACGAAGTTCAAAAGACTCCTCTGTGTCTGCATCAGGACTTTCCTCGATAACCCCCATTTCAACGGCTTCCCAATACGATGCCACAGTGCGCATAGGCAAGCCGTGTGTCCTGCAGATATACGGCCGTGCCGCATAAATCCTGCATAATCCATTATCATCCAGGAAAGCGCAGGCACCCGCAGCATGCGGTTTTTCTTTGCCAATATTTGGAAACAGTTTGCGGATCACCGCTGCCTCAGATTGTGTCACCGTCAAAAGATCCAAGCAGCAGTGATGACATCCGGCATGGCAGTGCAGTTTAATTCCCTTTTCGGCCAGTTTTGCCTCAATCTCCGCGCTGCGTGCATCAATCCGCGCATATAAAGCCAACATGGTGTCCGCTATTTTTTCCGGCGTAAAACCATGTTCCTCTTTGTATTTCTGGCTTACGTTCATTCCACAAACAATCCTCTTTGATTCGATGTTACCCGCGGTTCAATCCCAAGGTGCTCATACGCACGCCGCGTGGCAATGCGACCACTCGGCGTCCGCTGTATAAATCCCTGCTGGATCAGATAAGGTTCGTACACATCCTCAATCGTATTTTCATGCTCACCCGTTGCAGCGGCAAGCGTCTTGAGCCCTACGGGACCGCCATCAAATTTCTCAATAATGGTGCGCAAAAAACGCCGATGTGTACGATCAAACCCTGCACAATCCACACCGAGCATGGTCAGGCTTTCGTCGGCCAATTTTCGAGAAATCACATGCTCTCCACGAACATTCGCAAAATCCCGAAGCCTCGACAACAATGTATTCGCAACGCGCGGCGTTCCACGGCTGCGCATCCCAATCTCGAGTTCTGCATCCTCATCAATCGCAATCCCCAGCAATTGTGCCGACCGATGGACGATCTGAGCCAAATCTTCGGCAGAATAATACTCGAGCCAGGCAGTATAACCAAAACGATCCCTCAGAGGATTGGTCAATAAATCGGGACGCGTCGTTGCGCCAATCAACGTAAATTTTGCCAAATCCAGTTTGATCGACCGGGCCCCCGGCCCCTCACCAATCACCACATCAAAGGCAAAATCTTCCATTGCAGGATAGAGATTTTCTTCTATGACTGCATTTAAGCGGTGAATCTCATCGATAAAAAGAACATCTCTCGGTTCCAGTGAGGTTAAAAGGCCAGCCAAATCCCCCTTCTTTTCAATGGCAGGTCCCGAAGTCGCCCTGAAATTAACCCCAAGCTCATGCGCACATATCTGGGCCATCGTCGTTTTGCCAAGCCCCGGAGGCCCCGACAAAAGCAAGTGACAAAGCGGCTCCTGGCGCATCAATGCAGCCTGAACAAACACCCGGATGTTACTGACTTCCGCACGCTGCCCCACATAACTCGCAAAATCCATCGGGCGCAGCGAATCGCACAGTTTGCGCTCCGACATGCTCGAAATCGTCGGATCAACCGTATTCACAGGCTGTTCCAACTCAAAGGTCTCTTCTTTTTTACGCCGCCTTGGCGGATGTTTTTCGTCCTGATCAAATGACATGGGGAGTGATTGCTCCTAATTTGTAATTCGTAATTCGTAATGCGTAATGCGTAATTGAAATGCAAGACCTAAGGGCGGCTCTAAAGATAAAAAAACTATCATTCTTTAGGAATAACCTTAAGCACCCTCTAACTGCTAACTGCTAACTGCTAACTGCTAACTGCTAATTATTCAAAGCTTTCAGCGCCCATCTGATTTCCCCCTGAACATCGAGTTTTTCACCCGATTCATCGAGCTGAACCAGCACGCGTTCGATATCGGCATCACCAATACCGAGGTTTTTAAGCGCAGACCGCGTATCGGCATGCCCCGTCGATACGACTTTTTGTTTCTGAACATCGGGAATATCATCCGCAAAGTGGCACGTCTTGAGGAATTTCTCCATTTCCAGGCAAAGCCTGCTCGCCGTTGTCGCACCAACATTGGGAATTTTCTTCAATGCCGCCGTATTGCCCGTCAAAATGGCGACCTGCAGTTCTGCCGGCGTCAACGTATTGAGCACATCGAGTGCCAACTTCGGCCCCACGCCCTTCACCGAGATGAGCTTCATAAAGAGGCGCCGCTCATCGCGCGTTCTGAACCCGTACAGTTCCATCGCATCTTCGCGAATATGCGTATAAATATGAAGCTCGACTTCATCACCCTCGGCCAGCTCCCCAAGCGATTTGGCCGCTGCCAGAATGCGGTACCCTACCCCGCATCCACCGGCCTCGACAATCAACTCGCTGCCATCCATTAAAATGACATTTCCGCGGATATATCCAATCATAACGGTTCACCCAATATCGGTGCATACCCGACCTGACGCAGCGCTTCATACAACCCAATGGCCGCCGAAACCGCCAGATTCAGACTGCGAATATTGTCCTTGCGAATCGGCAGCGTCACACACTGCGCCTCATACCGATCGCGAATCGCCTGCGTCAATCCCCGCGTCTCGGGGCCAAAGATGAGTGCATCCCCAAGCCGATACCCAACATCCGTAAAACAACGCGGCGTCTTTGTCGTAAAAAGATGCATCCGATCTGGCGCAAACAACGATGCAATCTCATCAAAACTCTCATGCACGCTCAGATGGACATTCGGCCAATAGTCGAGCCCCGCACGCTTGAGCTTGGTATCATCCAACTCAAATGCCATCGGCTTCACCAAATGCAGATGCGTACTCGTCCCCGCACACAGACGCGCAATCGTACCCGTATTCGGCGGAATCTCCGGCTCAACCAAAACAACATGAAAATGCTTGTCTAAATCGGTGCCGCACTCCGGTGCCGGCGGCATAATCGGTATACTCATTCTGACTTCCTTTAAACCCAAAATCCCATTTCGGGCGTCTTCCTATACCGCATTTGAACGCACAAGAGCGAGCTTTTTTAATGAGTAATTTGTAATGTGTAATGTGTAATTGAAATGCAAAACTAAGGGAGAAGTCTAAAGCTAAAAACCTCCATTCTTTAGGAATAACCTTGAGAATACTCTAATTATCCATTAT
>JAGACY010000341.1 GCA_017613855.1 Pseudomonadota bacterium | reverse complement strand
GTTTAGGCACAAAAAATTGTGGATGGCAAGAAAAAAAATGTGTCGTTTTTTTTTATGTTTGTAATGGGGAATTCAGATGAATTCGGAATTTGTAAATTGTAATTTTCAAGGCTTTCTTCTTCGAAACAAGAATTCGCTAATCATAGAGCAAATATTGTTGTAATGATGGATAGGCTGATGGCTGCTTTTAAGGCCGGAGTACATCGCGTATGATTCAAGGAGATCGCAACGAATGAATGACAAGAAAGTGCCTAGGCGTATCGCACAAACCATACTGAATTCTCTGAAGGGTGGTGTGGTTCCAAGGATTGGTCTGCCTTATATTACCGTCGGCCGCAAGAATGAGATTCAGGCACTGCTGCATGATGTGGAAATCATTGCCGATGGTGGTGCATCTTTCCGGTTCATCGTCGGCAGATATGGTTCGGGCAAGAGCTTTCTTTTGCAGACAATACGCAATTATGTGATGGACAAGGGTTTTATCGTTGCCGATGCTGATCTTTCGCCCGAAAGGCGCCTTCAGGGAACGCGGGGGCAGGGACTCGCAACTTATCGTGAGCTCATTGGAAATTTGTCGACGAAGACCAAACCCGAAGGCGGGGCACTGACGCTCGTTCTGGATCGCTGGATTAGCAGTGTGCAGACAGAGGCCATTCAGGAAACAGGTTTATCACCGGATGATCCGGCATTGCTCAAGGCTGTCGATAAAAAGATATATGCCGTGACATCGTCTGTCAGCGAACTCGTGCATGGGTTCGAATTTGCACATCTGCTTTCTCAATATTATCATGCTTATATTCAGGGCAATGACGAGAAAAAAGCGAAGGTGACACGCTGGTTTCGCGGTGAATATACATTAAAACGCGAGGCAAAAGAGGAACTTGGCGTTAATATTATTATATCGGATGACGATTGGTACGATTATCTTAAATTATTTGCGACATTTTTCAGATATGCCGGTTATTCTGGCATGATGATTATGATTGATGAACTCGTGAATATTTATAAAATACCGAATACAATTACCCGTCAAAATAATTATGAAAAGATGCTGACCATGTACAATGATACTTTGCAGGGAAAAGCCAGGTATCTTGGTATTATTATGGGGGCGACGCCGCAGGCCATCGAGGATAAGCGCCGAGGCATCTATAGTTATGAAGCACTTCGATCGCGCCTGGCCGAAGGGCGGTTCTCTAAGCCGGGGGCTCGCGATTTGCTGGCACCGGTGATTCGCCTTGAACCGCTCGTCGCCGAAGAAATGATGATTTTATGCGAGAAACTGGCTTCGATGCATACGGAACTGTATGGCTATGATGGACATATCACGACCGAGGCACTTGCATCATTTATCAAAATAGAATTTGAACGGATCGGTGCAGATATAAATATCACGCCGCGTGAAGTTATCCGGGATTTTATAGAACTGCTGGACCTGCTCTATCAGAATCCATCCATGACCATCGGTGAACTGCTCAATTCCGATGAGTTTACCTATAACAAATCGGATGCTGTTTCGGATGAAGCGGATAGTAACTATGCTGAGTTTACTTTGTAGTAAGAAACAAGAAGAGGTAAAATGTTTCAATTGCTAGGCTATTTGAACGGGCGTCAGCGATTGCTGATTGGCGTTGCGTTCATCTTTATTATCACGCAGATCTGGCTCGATCTGCGTCTGCCTGATTTTATGGCCGACATCACGGAACTCATCGAAACAGAGGGAAGTGAAATGTCAGACATTTTAATCAAAGGCGGCTTTATGCTTTTGTGTGCCTTTGGCAGTATGCTGGCTTCGATCATCGTCGGGTACTGCGCTGCACGCGTGGCAGCCGGTCTTTCGAAGACGCTTCGCGACAAGGTGTACGACAAGACCATCGGGTTTTCGATGTCTGAAATCGGGCATTTTTCTGTAGCGAGTCTCATTAATCGAACGACGAATGACGTGATGCAGATACAGCATCTCGTTGCGATGGGATTGCAGGCCATTGTCAAAGCGCCGCTCATGGCGGTCTGGGCAATTGTTAAGATATACAACAAGAGCTGGCAATGGACTTCGGCAACTGCGGTTGCCGTCTTTGTTCTAATTATCCTATTGGCGGCAGTCATTATATTTGCTCACCCACGATTCATTCGCATTCAGGGGCTGACAGATAATATTAATCGTGTGACGCGCGAGCTTTTATCGGGTATTCGCGTTGTACGGGCATACAATGCGGAAAAATTCGAGGAAGATAAATTTGCACAGGCCAACGATGAACTGACCAATAACAATTTGGTTGCTCATCGCGTCATGTCTCTCATGGGCCCCGGTACTACGCTCATCAATTCGGGGCTGACACTCGCCGTGTACTGGATCGGCGCCTATATGATTCTGGCTGCAGATCAGGTGGACAGACTTGGCATATTCTCGGATATGGTCGTCTTTTCGAACTATGCCATGCAGGTCATCATGTCCTTTATGATGCTCAACATGATCTTTATGATCCTGCCGCGTTCGCAGGTTTCGGCAAACCGAATCTGCGAAGTCCTGAATATGCCTGTTAGCATTGAGGATGGCAAAGGCGTTGGGCATGACGATGAACATAAGGGGTCCATCGAGTTTAAGAATGTATCGTTCAGGTACCCGGGTGCTGGCGAGAATACGCTGTTCGATATCAGTTTTAAGGCTGAACCCGGCGAAACCGTAGCATTTATCGGTGCCACGGGCAGCGGCAAAACTTCTTTGATTAACCTGATTCCCAGATTTTACGATGTTACCGAAGGTGAAGTACTCGTCGATGGCAGAAATGTTAAGGAATTTACCCAATGTGATTTGCATGAACGCATTGGATATGTACCGCAGAAAGCCGTATTGTTTGCAGGTACCGTTGCGAGCAATGTGAATTTTGGCACAGGCATGGATAAGGATGTGACCGAAGAGGATATCAAGGAAGCAATCGATACCGCTCAGTGCAAGGATTTCGTCGAGAAGATGGAAGGCCAGTACGAAGCGCCGATTGCACAGGGCGGAACCAATGTATCGGGCGGCCAGAAACAGCGATTGTCCATCGCCAGAG
>JAGACY010000340.1 GCA_017613855.1 Pseudomonadota bacterium | reverse complement strand
GAATGGCCAAATGTCGGAAACTGATAAAACCAAAGTTCATTCAATGCTCTCAGAAGGAATTTACCATAGTATGACTGTTTAATAAACGAAACAAAGGGAAAGCAGGGCTTGACAACGGTCACTACATATCAGAGACGTGCGGTCTGCACGTCTCAAGGCGAGTATTAATAATCGGAAGGAATGATGGTGATCGTCACCGAACCGTTGCCCTGTTTCACACCGGGCGTGATGGTTCTGGATATAAGGGTGAACCTATCTGTGGTTTCAGCAGTTCCGCTTGTGCCGCCATGTCCGCCGACCTGACTGCGGGAACCGGCCAGCCCGCCGCGGAGCCCGCCGCCGCCGCCGCCTTTTTCGTCACCTTTGGGGCTGGGTTCACCATTGTTGGTGCTGCGATTGCCCTTGGAAAAGTAATTGTAATTCGCGTCACGCCCGCGGCATTGTGGATCATTATCAACAGCACATCCGCCTTTGCCGCCCCATCCCGATGCATCTTTCCACTTTGCCGTACCGCCGCCGCCGCCGCCGGCTGCCATCACATAGTAGATGTAATCACCACCCCTCATTTGTATTCCGGATGCGCCGCCGCCGCCATAGCTCCAGTTATTGATGCCCCAGTCGCCATTGCCCCCCGAAGCAATGCCCCAGCCACCAGAATTGTTTTCTGCACTGGCAGACGTTGGCCCACGACCACCTTTGCCCCCAACTAAAACATACATTGCACTTTGTTCGACTCTATAACTTTCTATCCTGACATTCGCGATCACCTGGCCGCCATAGCCGCCATGATCATCGTTACCGCCGCCCTGCGCACCATTAATCGTGAATTTGTATTCGCCTCGCGGAAGATATATCGGACCTTTTTCCGCCCCCGTATATTCCCATGTTTTTTCTCTACCAATCGGATAGGATGTAAATATCTTTTTTACCTCACTGGCCCAATAGGCACTGCTTGTACTGCTGAACACGACATAAGTCTTGAGATAATTATAAAATGCATTGCCGTTTTCACTGCATTTCACCACGATGGACTGTTCTGTATTATAATTACTGCTCGTGAACTGCAGTGAAGCCGGCGACAATGAGATACCGGCATGTTTTGTATAGTCAACGAGTTTGGCCTTATACTCTTCCAGTCTTGCAGACACAGTGACATTTCCGCTGGGCTGATTGGCCAGACGCAGATAATAGGTTACAGAACCACCTTTTGTACAATCCTGAGCAGCCGTCGTCGATTCGCGAACGACGATGGCCGGCTTTTCGTTATCCACGACCGTAATCGCATTGGATTTATAGGATAATCCGTTAAATCCGGCATCCGATGATGACAGTGCAAGCGTGATATATACTTTTTGATCCCCGTCCACCTTATTATCATCTACAGATGTATAGCTGATACATTTCCATTCATTCCAGTTTGTACTGTTGAAACTGATCGCAGACGAGACCTGCAGTTCATTCTTATTCGATGATGTCGGTTTGACTGTTACCGTCGATGAAGGCTTTGCATCAAGCTTCATGCAAATATCATAATTTTTACTGTCATCT
The DNA here is from genome assembly GCA_017613855.1 of Pseudomonadota bacterium. The sequence goes on along the minus strand of JAGACY010000340.1, from coordinate 8,137 downwards.
TCCGAAATCGTCGTGACGTAATCGCTGCGAATGATCATCTTGTAGGCATCGATATTCGTAATGCTGACAGAGCCCGTTTTTAAAGTCCCTGTATAATTGGTATCGGATGAACTTCCTTTAAAATTCACCGTACTCAAAATCGCACTGCTGTTGACAATGCCGTCTCGGCCAATATTAATTTCAAGCCTCTGACATTGATTCCAGTTATCCGGTGTGAATGTATATTGCGATTTTGCCACCTTTGTACCAGCAACAGCATTCTCCAACGATATATTGATCGTCACATTCTGTGTCGGCTTTGATGTAAGCGCAAAGCAGGAACTCACCTGGCCGTTTTCATTTACCTGGGTTGAGTCCAAAGACGCTCCATTGGTAATCACAATGCCAGCCTTATCATCGTCTTCAACTGCAACCTGAATATCCGTACCAAAATGATTGTAATCCGAATCCGCCGATTCCGCCGTGAAATGAACCGTCAAATTCCGGTTGCCGTCGACGATATCATTATCCACCGCATGAATCACCAATGCCTGGGGGGTCATGTAATTATCTGGCGTGAAATGCAGTTCGGTGGTACCCACCAGCTCAAGACCGGTGGGCAATGCGTCAGCTTTGACCACGACATTGGATGATGGCTTTGTGGAAATCGATATATTCACCTCGTCTGCACTACCTTCCTTGATGAAGATATCGTTGGCATGGATGCCGGGAACATCGTTGTCATTGTTCACAAATTCGATGGAATATTCAGATTTGAAATCACCGGGGTTGGAAGCATCCGGCTTTAAGAGAATATGATATTTCTGAGCACCGTCGATTGACGAATCATCGACACCGACAACCGTAATGGATTGCGGCGCATTCCAGTTTTCCGGCGTAAAAACGAGCTGATGATCTGTGGGTGCCTGAATGGTGCCCTCATTAGGATTGTCGCTCGAAATTGTATAGATGATATTGGAATCCGGAATACACGTCAGATGAACGCTGACGGATGCAGTCGTACCATTCTCGGAAGTGACCTGATTGTCAACAGTATAAACCAGACCACACACATCGATATCTTTATATAATATTTCCTGTTCTGAGCTGAGTTTATCCACAGCAGCACGAACCGTCAGTTTCATATCTCCCGTCTTTTTATAATCCTGTTTTGTCAGAACATGGAAGATATGATCCTGCCAGTCATAGGGCGAAAACGTAATTTTATCGACAGAAAGCTTGATATCATCAGTGGCTTCCGGTTCCAGGCTCAGCGCAACAGTGATATCATTTTCGGGCGCACGATTGAGCGACAGACTGAGTTCAAGATTATCATTTTCCACGACTTCAATAGTCTGCGCCTTCATAATCAGTTCGAGCGGCATGGTGTCGATACATGTGGCCTTCTCGCATTTATAGCTGCCGGAGCAGGTTATATAATCGCTGCAGTCGGCATTTGCGCCGCAATACTGATCGTCGATATCCGGATTGATACATTCGCCGCCGCACATCACAAGTCCCGGATCGCATTCACCCGTGTTTGGAATATCGGAACAACTGCCGGATTCGCATTTCTGACTGCCCGTGCACACGATATAACCGCTGCAATCTTCGTATGCACCGCAATACCGACCGTCTGTCTGTGGATCGACGCATTCATCGCCGCATTTGACTTTTCCGGGTTCACAGTCGTTCAGCGTCCCGCCGACGCACACACCGGCTTCGCACGTTTTGCCATCGGCTGCACAATTGCTGTAACTCGCGCATGTTGCATCTGCCCCGCAGTAACTCTTGTTCGTCATTGGATCGATGCAGGCTTCGCCGCATTTGACCATGCCTTCCGGACAATTTTCTTCGGTCTTGATACTGCATAAACCACCCACGCATACCTGTCCATCGACGCAGGTGGCAAAGCTCATACATAAATCATCCGCACCGCAAAAATTGTTGTCCGTCATTGGATCGATGCAATCATCGCCGCATTTGGACATTCCGGGGGCACAACCATTACCGACACACGCGCCAAATTCGCACGTTTTGTTCTCTGCTGCACAATCCATGTATTTCGTACAGCTTGCATCTGCGCCGCAAAAACTCTTGTTCGTCTGAGGGTCGATGCATGCTTCTCCGCATTTGACGAGGCCATCCGGACAATTCTCTTCGGTTTTGTCACAGCACGTTCCGCCCACGCATACTTGTCCGTCAAAGCATGCGGTAAACGCCTGGCACTGCGCAGTTGCACCGCAGAAATTGTTGTCCGTCAGAGGATCGATGCAAACGCCGCCGCATTTGACCAGGCCGGGACTACATTCATTCGCCGGTGTGCCGTCGATGCATACTCCTTTTTCGCACATCTTGCCCTGGGCTGCGCAATCGCTGTAATTCGCACACTCCGCATCTGCACCGCAAAACGTATTATCCGTCATCGGATCAATACAAATGTCCTTGCACAAAACCATATCTAATTTTGAGCAATCGGGAGTCTCCTGCTGACTTTTCTTTGATGAATCATCATCACATGCCTGAAAAATGACTAAGCTCACAAATATGCTCATCCATTGCCATGATCGATTCACGTTCATACTTTCTATCTCCTATATTTCCCAGGATTGAATTTGTTTCGTATATTCCTGATATTGCTCGACTTTTTGCCTTCGGCAAATACGGCTCGCTTTCGGCGGCTTTTTACTGCAAACATGCATTCAGCACTACTCAGCCCCCAACAGCTAGACTACCAAACATCGTTCATCCAAGTTTTTAGTTAACTTAGAGAAAACCTTTTTGTTATTTTACCATATCCGGGCGAGACATGACAAGCGCAATTGAAGAAGGATAAAAAAGGAACGATTATTTGCAAATCCAATTCCGCATTCCGCATTCCGCATTCCGAATTAATTCAGACTTTCCCTTAAGCTATGCAAATTCAATTGCGCATTGCGAATTGCGCATTCCGAATTAATTCAGACTCCTCCTTGAGTTCTACAAATTCAATTGCGCATTGCGCATTCCGCATTCCGAATTAATTCACACCTTCCCTTGAGTTCTGTAATTTCAATTCCGCATTCCGAATTCCGAATTCCGAATTAATTCAGACTTTCCCTTAAGCTATGCAAATTCAATTGCGCATTCCGAATTGCGCATTCCGAATTAATACTGACTTCCCCTTGAGTTCTGTAAATTCAATTCCGAATTCCGAATTCCGCATTTCCATTGTTAAATCCTCACTTTTCGCGTATGCTGTCCGCGCTTCGGGGAATTCAGTTCCCGGCTAAAGGAACAGCATGGCGTCTGAAATGCATTTCAAAGAAGGGGAAATTGTCGAATTTGCGGACAAAGGCAAGTTTCATCTGGGTGCGGTTCAAAATACCGATGAGAAGACCGGAAAAGTCAAACTGATCAATGCTGCAGGCCGTGATATCTCCCTTCCGGCAAAGCAAATCCAATACAGCCTTGGCTCGAGGGTTTCGATGAGCCTCCCCTTGAGCAACATTCAAAATGAGCTGAATTCCATAGATTTCCGCGCAACCGAAATAGAAAAGCATTGTGATATCGAAGAATTATGGCAACTCGTTTCGGGAGAATACGAAACCATCGATATGAGCGAGCTTATTTCACTCAGTTTTGATACGCCCGATGCTGCACAAAAACTTGCGATGATTCGTGCCCTTCGCAATGATCGCATCTACTTTAAGACGCTCCAAATCGGTCAGCTCTCCCCTCGCCCGGCCGCTATTGTCGAGGATTTACAACGCCAGCAGCAACTCAAAGCGCAAAAAGACGCCTGGCGTGCCGCGTTCGTCGATGAGGCCGTCAAACTCCTTAAAATGCCTCCCGAAGAAAGGCAAACCATCATCGAAGACGGCTTCTTTCAGGACTCTTCCGTTCGCGATGCCTGGCAAATGCTCGAACAATACGCCATCTGGGGTGCCGATGCCGAAGACAAAGTCGAGGCAGAATTTCTGCTCGAAAGCCTACAAAACCGCATCAACCGCGGATTTTCTGGGACTGCGCATTTCAGGGCTCGCCATTTCCTGCGCGACTGCGGATACTGGCTTCCCGAAACCCATATTCCCATGCTCAAATATGAGATTGCACCGCATTTCTCCGATGAACTTGAACGCGATGCCCTCAAAATCTATCAAAATCCGGAAGCATCATCCAATCGCACGGATTTAACGCATCTCAATCTGTTCTCCATCGATGACAACGGCACATTGGATATCGATGATGCGATTTCCATCGAACCACTCGAAAACCATCAGGTACGCCTCGGTGTCCATATTGCTGCCCCTGCCGCAGCCATCGTTCCCGGTTCTGCGCTCGAAGTGGAAGCGCGCCACCGCGCGACGTCAATCTATCTGCCCGAAATGCGCATTCCCATGCTGCCGCTCATTCTAAGCGAAAATGCACTCAGCCTGATGCCGGGACAGCGCCGCAATGCCATCTCCTTCATGCTGACGTTTGATGCGGATTTTAACCTGATTGATCGCCAGATTATCCCCTCAGTCGTCGAATCTAAACACCGCCTTTCCTACGATGCCGTTGAACGCATGCTCGAAGAAGGCAACGACAGCCTTTCGGACGAAATTCGCATAGTCCAGGAAATATGCGAGTTTTCGGCAGCCAACCGTCGCAATCACGGCGCGATCGACATCGATCTGCCCGAATACAAACTCGACTGGAACCCCCAGACACAACTCTACGAATTTCATCCCATCGACACGACGATGATGAGCCGCCAGCTCGTCTCCGAATGTATGATTCTGGCCAACGCACTCGCGGCAGATTTCTGCTTCGAACACGAAATCCCGGCGCTCTATCGCATCCAGCCAATGCCAGTCAATATGCCGCGTCCCGAAACGCTCGAAGCACTCCCCAACGACATGATGCGTGCATTTGCCATGCGCCGTTCGATGATGCCTGCCGCTTCATCCATGGCCCCCGGCCTCCATGCCGGCCTTGGCCTCGAAAAGTATCTCCAGGCAACGAGCCCGCTCAGACGATATGCCGATTTGCTCTGCCATTACCAGCTCGAATCCTGGTTCGCTAACGGCATTCCTCTCTATGACGCACAAACGTTCAATGCCTTGCTCTCCGAGTCGGATCTCGGCCTTTCACATGCAAAATCTGCTTCCCAGGAAGCCTATCAGACCGCGACACTGGCCTATCTCAAGCAGCTTGGCACCGCCCCCCTGCAGGCCATGATTCTGCAATACAACTCGGAACGCGGCGACATGGCCCAGGTCGTGCTCATCGATACACAATGGCGCGCCAACGTGGCAACCAAAACGCGCTGGCCACTCGGAACGCTCTGCACCGTTCAAGTCGAACATATCAATCCCGAAGAAGGCACGCTCCTCCTTCGTTTTGTAGATATTGTAAATTAGTTTTTGTGCGTTCGGCTATGCTCCGCATACGCCGTCGCCGCCGTCCTATTTCGGCGCTGCCTCAATACGGCCGGCAAAAAATATATATCAATTCTCACTCAAAGGTTTTCATAAAATTATGAAATATATCTTCTCTCGCGGTTCTTCTTTCTATTTTACCCTCTGTATGGCTGCTTTGGGCCTGCTATGCCTGCCATCCTGCTTTGGTAAAAATGCAGACAATTTGGTCAAAGAAAATGCCCCTACGGTTGCAGAACAGCCAGAAGCTCCCGAATCCGAAACTCAGCCCGCAAATCCGGAATCCGAGACACAGCCCGCAGACTCTGCAGACGAAGCTTCTCAAAAAGCTGACGAACCCGCCGAAGCTGAATCTCCCAAAGAAGAAGCCCAGCCTGCCCCTGAAGAAACCAAGCCAGCACCTGAAGAAGCCAAGCCTGCCCAACAGGTTAAAGCAGATCCGCAGCAAGTACAGGATGCCATTCAAAAAGCCGCAGCCCTTCGTGAACAAAATCAATACGACGAAGCACTGCGTTTATTATACGAAACAGAACTCAAATCTGGTCCATCCGATGAACTTTGGGCTGCTTACGACGAAACCATAAAAAATCATCCCAATCTCAACGCTGAACCCATCAAAATGACGATTGGCGAGGATTTAACCGGCTTAAAGCGCATTGGGGGCGGCAGCTCGCTGGTTTATAAATTCTACAAAGACGGTGAAACGATTGCTGCTTATAAACCATTCCAAAAAAGATATCAGTCGAATTATCGATCCGAAATTGCTGCTTATAAACTTTGCCCCAAAATGAAATGCGGATTCAATATTCCCATCAATCTGCCCGTCTATTTTGATTATAATGATTTTTCAAAAATATATTCACGCAATCCCGCAAATCTAAAAAGTGAATTTGAAGAAATCATTCCCACGCGGCTGCCCGATGGGACAACGCGCATCGACGGCACGCGCAAGGAATGGATCAAGGATTTTGCCGAATATCCCATCGAATTTTCAAATATCTGGCAGCCATGGCTCAACCCGGGAACGGCGCGTGATGACCTCCAAAAGCCTGCCTCAGACCTCATCCCCATTATCGCCAAACGGCACAAGCGCGGTGAGAAATACGCCCAAAGGCTCGCACCACACCTCGAGAATCTCAGCCAATACGATTTGGCACGACAAATCTCGAATTTACTGGTATTCGATTATCTCATCAATAACTGGGATCGCTTCAGCGGTTCACCGACCCTTTATGGCGTCAACTGCCAGTTTGCCAATGGCCGCTTTATGTCCATCGACAATGGCGCAGGATTCTCGCAAACACCACACGAAAAACCCAATAAATGGTTTCATTCGATTTCGAGATTTTCCAAAACGACCTATCTGGCCATTAAGAATTTCGACGAAAATGAAATGCGGGACTATCTTTTCCCCAATGCCACTGAGTTTGAGCAGGATAAATTCAAAACATTCTGGAACCTTCGTCAGAAATATCTGGATTATGTCCAGGAATGCATCGACAAAAATGGCGAAGCCGAAACCTTCTTTTTTGAATAACCCCCAATGGAACCTGAAAATCTGAATATCTTTTATTATTGTCTGCTGACATTTTGCACGTTGTTTGCGGGATGTCTCGGGTCTTTTTCGAACGTCGTGATCTACCGTGTGCCAAAGCACATGTCGATTGCCTGGCCTCCGAGCACATGCCCCAAATGTGGATCGCGCATCAAACCTTACGATAATATTCCCGTACTATCCTGGCTGATTTTGCGGGGCAAATGCCGAAAATGCAAAAATCCAATATCGATACAGTATCCGATCATCGAGTTTATCTGTGCGGTTTTTGGATTTTTCCTTTGCAGGCAAATCTTTGAGCCCAATTTAATTAATTTATTAATGGACGGTGCTTTTTGGAGATTGTTTGTATTATTTGCCGGCCAGCTGATATTTCTCGTCGGTTGTTTAGCCCTGGCCGTCATTGACTATCAGACGACCGAAATTCCGCCCGAAGTGGCTTTGCCGATTGCAGCCCTTGGCATCATTGTAGCTTTTGTATTGCCCGAAACATGGCCCTATCTGACGGTTCTGGGCAACATTGAGTGGAAGGATGCCATACTGGGTGCACTCATTGGCGGCGGTATGATCGCAGCCATCATAGGACTATATTATTTGGCGACCAAGCGCATTGGGATGGGCGGCGGAGATATCTGGATGATGATCATGGTCGGCGCTTTTTTGGGCTGGCAATCTCTCATTTTTGTGCTGCTCGCGGCCAGTTTGCAAGGCATTATCATCGCGCTCGCAGCGATTGCTCTCGGCAAAAAAACGCAGCAAACCGAGACACAACAAGGACTTTTTAGGAACCAGGTTGCCGACGAAGTACAGGCAGAAGTCGACAAAGACAAAAATGCAGAAAAATCCGACGAATCTGCAACAACTGATAGGGATTATGAAGATGTCTCAACGGGCAAACTCGCCGTACCCTTTGGGCCATTTATCGCGCTTGCTGCCATCGAATATGTCTTTTTCGGAAAATATTTGCTGCCTCTCATGAGCGGAGGCACGCTCACCCCATGGGGATTGATGTAAACTAAAACTCAATGCCTTTGGAAAAATCTTCGCTTTCAAAAATCACCTTTCCGGTGTCGTGAGAATGATTTGCCTTTTGGACATTATCCAGCATATATTCTTCGAAACTGGCAATATCGATCATTCTGCAGACATCCCCAAGAGGAAGCGGGAAGGGCATGCTTTCGACATATTCAGCATTTTC
>JAGACY010000339.1 GCA_017613855.1 Pseudomonadota bacterium | reverse complement strand
TCAAAACGCTCATTCAAAAGACCGGCACATTTGGGACAAAGCTTCTCGTACAAATCATGACCCATGCATGCCGCGGACTTCAATATGCGCACGAAAACGGCATCATTCACAGGGATGTTAAGTCTTCCAATATGATGCTCGCTAAACGTTCCAAAACCCTTAAAATCCTTGACCTCGGACTTGCAAAAGTGCTCAATGAACAGGATCATGGCTCAACACAAGCCATCGGAACGCCTTATTATATGAGCCCCGAACAGGTGCTCGGCAACGAAATTGATGCGCGCTCCGACATCTATTCTCTGGGTGTTACACTTTTCGAGCTGGCAACCGGTGTTTTGCCTTTCGTTAAAGGGGATTTGCCCTACAAACACGTTCACGAACCGCCTCCCTTGCCAAGTTCGTTTAATCCCAAAATTAATCCGAAAATTGAAGACATGATCCTCAAAATGATGCAAAAAGCACCCGAGGATCGCTATTCTTCCTGCAATGAAATCATCGCAGATCTCAAAACGATCGATTTGAGAAATGAATCGGGGGATTGACCCCCGCGGCGCTATCCTATACGCGCCTCCCCCAAGGCCGCTATCGGAACCGATACGCGGCCTTTCGCGTCTATGGGCTTTACACCCCATACGACGCGATATAAATAAGACCATCACACCGCTGCTTAAGCGCTTTCCATAAAGGTAACTGACATGCTCGAAAATCGACCCCATCTCAAAGCTTTCATTGATGCCAACAAGAAAAAGAAAACACCCAAGATTTCTCTCGACACCATCGATGAATTCAGCCCTGTCCTGCCGGATGCATTCATCATCGCATGGCAAAATGTCGGCTTTGACTACTGTGCATACAATGCCATCCAGTTCGTCAATCCTTCCGATTACACCTCGATTCTCTTCGATTTTGACCTCAATTCTCTCGATTTTTACATCGTCGCCATTACCGCCATCGGCGATCTCATCGTATGGAATGCACCCAAATATGCCCTGTACCGCTACTCAATCCATACCATGACATTCGAAAAACTCGTCGGAATGACGGATATCGATCGTTGGTTCGGACGGCTGAGCGGACAAAGATACCATGTCATGGATTTCCTTAAACTCAATGACATTGCCGACAAGCTCAGCACTCAATTGCTGCAGCCCGGCGAAATTCTCACCTATACGCCCCCGCTGCTGCTCGAAGGGAACAAAGCTTCGACGGGCGTTTGCAATGTTCTCGAGTATTTTGGGAACTTCTGTTCCGAATATCAGATGGATCATTCCCTGCGTTTTAAAGAAGTAAACGCAGAAAACAATAACCAGGGACAGGCAAATCCCCCTGCACAAACGCCTGCCTTCGAGTCGATCGGTCAGAATCCATTTGAATCCATCGGCACGAATGCGCCAATTCAGCAGGCACCTGTCTATAATCAACCTATTCAGCAGGCACCTGTCTACAATCCGCCAATTCAGCAGGCACCTGTCTACAATCAACCTCCAAGACCTGCAATCCCAGCCAATGTCAATGAAATGGCAAATGAAATTGTACAGCGCATGCGTACACACCGCTTTGTGCCTGCAGTTCGGTTCGATTCGGTCAACCGAAAACACGCCATTCTCGACCACAAAATCGGCGGCCCTTATTACATTCCCAATGTCAATAAAATCCCCAAAAACCTGCAGACAGGCGGCGATCTTTTCCTGCTGGCACAAATCAATTTTGCCCAGGTTCAAAAACTCCCCGACTTCCCGACCGACGGTTTGCTCCAGATCTTTATGGATCCCAATCCACACACCTTCCGCCAATTTGCCCACCCAACACAGCAAATTTCATGGCGTGTCCGATTTATCCCCCAAACGCCGAGCTATGCAGATTTGAGCAACCTCAACCAGCACATGCCAGCTACCCCCTCCGGCATCACCACACTGCCTTTCGACACCATGCGCACCCTTCCGCTCGTTCCCCAGGATATGATGCAGGATACGCCTTTGGAAGATTTCCCCTACGAATCCATGATTATGCGCTATTGTTCCGATTTAATGCCTCAGGATTCGTTCAGTCCTCAAGCCACTGTCTTTAATGATGCTAAACGCGTCGCATGGGATATCATGCGCCACGAGTTCAGACTTGGCAAAATGAATGACACACTCATTCAAATCGGCGGCAATCCGACGTTTTACCGTCCCGATCCGAGACCTGTCGATCCGCGTTTTCCCGGCATCCGCACGCCCAATGTTCTGCTGCTTCAACTGCCATGCTTCGATGGCTTCAACTGGGGTGATTCCAAAGACATTGTTCACTTCTTTATTCCACGCAAAGACCTGCGTGAACGCAACTTCAACAATGTCATGATGGATATGAAATTCTAGCGATAACGCGCCTCTGGCGCGTTCCATCATAAAAGTAAAGGCGCTGTCAGGTGGGCAGCGCCTTTACTTTTTGGATATGCTGTGCTTCACATGATTTCATGCGGCGTATGCAATAGCCGCATGGCGAGGCGTATTGGCCCGAAGGCCAATAGCCGAAGCAAATTAGTTTTCGACAAATGGTTTGAGCTGTTTTGCACGCGTCGGATGGCGCAATTTGCGAAGTGCCTTGGCTTCAATCTGACGAATGCGTTCACGCGTCACATCGAAATCCTGCCCTACTTCTTCGAGAGTATGATCGCTCTTTTCGCCAATACCGAAGCGCATGCGAAGGACTTTTTCTTCGCGCGGCGTCAGTGTGGCAAGCACCTTGCGCGTCTGCTCCGCCAAATTCATCGAGATAACGGCATCCGAAGGCGAAATGACCGATTTATCCTCGATGAAATCGCCAAGATGGCTGTCTTCTTCCTCGCCAATCGGAGTCTCAAGGCTGATGGGTTCCTTGCCAATCTTGAGGACTTTGCGCACTTTTTCGACGGGCAGTTCCATCTTTTCGGCGATTTCTTCAGGTGTCGGTTCGCGACCAAATTCCTGAACCAGATAGCGGCTCGTACGGATGAGTTTGTTGATCGTTTCGATCATATGAACCGGAATTCGAATGGTACGGGCCTGATCGGCAATTGCTCGCGTAATCGCCT
>JAGACY010000338.1 GCA_017613855.1 Pseudomonadota bacterium | reverse complement strand
GCCGCAAAAAGATGAAAGAAGATCTTTCTGCGAGCGGTAAAACATTAGGCACCAACAAAGATTGCCTGCTCGGTTCTTTCGACAATGCAGGACAACGCACGAGCATGAACGCCTGCGATCAGAATGGCTGCAAGGATGGTGGCGGTATTGTCGTTTGCAAGGATGGAAAATTTGTCGATAAGTACAACAATTCTACGGCTGCAGATATCATCCGCGCGGCCAATCAGTTCTGTACGACAAATGCTTCTGCCAACGGCTGCTCTTCGAGTGAGATTATCAATGGCGGTAAAGGATTGACGAACAGTCAATGCAAATCGGAGAACTGTTCATCAGCTGCTTGTAAAAAAGAGAACACAAGCATCTTTGTCTGCAGTGCAAGCGGTTATATTGGGGATGATTCCTTAACCGAACTGTGCAGCAACCTTGGCAAGTCCGACCTTGAAGAGTGCTATAAAGCTCAGGTCAAAACGCTGTGCGATGGCAAGAAGGATGATCCCGGCTGCATCATGAACAGTGAGAATACTTCAATATACAATTCTGAAACCGGTGTAGAATCACCCAGTTCTCCTGCTCAGGTCGATGAAGAACTTGCACATATTACATTTAGCAATGTCACACCGACGGATGACGGAGAAGTAGGGGCTAATAATGGCTTTAGCGTCACTTATAAATGTTTGGCTGCTAAAGAAGATTCGCAGCTCAAGGCAAAGAGCGTTGCCGGCCCGGATGGTGTTGTCAATGGCGTGGGTTCACGTGCCATTTATGGACCTCCGGCGGATAATGCCGTTTCGTCAGATCAATGCTATTTCATGATTTCTTCACCGAGTAGTCTGGATAAGAAAATTACAAAGGTGGAATTCCAAATCAATCCTGCCGGACGTACAATCAAATACGATTACAAGAAGTCCACATCCGATACGTTTAACGGTGGAACTCCGGTTTATGGCAATGATTGGAATACACTCACCATTGACCTGGCCAGCGGTGTAAAATCCAGTTTTGTACAAATTCGTATTTGGCCCAATGAAAACAAGTCGGCAGATTATAATAAATATAAGATGTATCGTCTTGCTGACATTAAGGTCTATGGCTACTAGTCGCTATTATCCTGTTTAAAAAGCGCCAGTTATTATCGCTGGCGTTTTTTAATTTGCGCGGCTATTTGCAATACGCCGCGCAGCTCAAGCTTTTTTGCTGCGCAAAATGCGCTTTCGCTTTTATTTTATGCTCATGCAAAGGAAATCCCGATGACATCATTTATTATCAGAAAACGCTCGGATATCGTGGATCTGCATCATCCCCTCACTGTGATTGCCACGCACAAGACGATTGCATCGGCATTGGACAGCCTCCCACTCGCCGATGATATGAGAAAAACCGCAGAACACCTCTGGAATAATGAAAAGCCCAAAGACGGGTCAATTTTTCCTCTCGTAGGTGATGAAATCGTGCGACTTTCCTGTATTGTTCTGGATGATACCAAATCCAGACACATGCCTAAAGTCAATGTTTTTCAATTACAAAAGAATTTAAAAAGTGAGTATTTTGCAGAGAATAATGTTCAGTTCCTGATCTTTTTAGAATCGGATGATTGTGATGCATACGCCTCTGTTGTTGCCGAAATCGTACGTGCATGTCCTGAATTTACGCGAAAAACTGAAGATAATAAAACGGCAGATCAGATAGGAATTATTGTCGCCGGTAATCTCAATGGCAACGATATGCTGCGTTTGCAGGGGATTGCAGACACTCTCTCGATGGTATCCCGTCTTGTCGATACACCTGCACTCGAGATGGGCACCGATGATATGATGAAAATGGTCGTGGCACAGGCGACAAAATTGGGACTTTCGATAGAAATTATCGATGGTGAGGATCTGAAAAAACGTGGATTCGGTGGTTTATACCATGTCGGCAAATCGGGTGTAACCCAGCCGAAAATGGTCATTCTTGGATATCATGCCGATAACCCCAAGGCGAATATAGCGCTCGTCGGCAAAGGCATTGTGTACGATACGGGTGGTTTGTGCTTAAAACCCAAGGAACACATGATCAGCATGAAGTCGGATATGGCCGGTGCTGCAGCGGTATTTGGTGCAATTCGCATGGCAGCTTTGACGAGGGTCGAATGTGATGTGACGGCCATTTTGTGTTTGGCCGAAAATGGCATCGGACCGAATGCTTTGCGTCCGGATGATATCATTCAGCTGTACTCGGGACTGACGGTCGAAATTAATAATACCGATGCAGAGGGCAGACTCGTGTTGGCAGATGGCGTTGCCTACGCCAGCAAGCATTTAAACCCAGATTTGATTATTGATATGGCAACGCTCACCGGCGCACAACTCCTGACGACCGGAAAACGTCATGCAGGGGTTTTGTCTTCGGATGAAGATTTCGAAAAGATCATTTTCGAGGCAGGCCGTGCCTGTGGTGAACCCGTTTTTCCCCTTTTATATGCCCCAGAGATTCTGTTCAGTGAGTTTAAAAGTGAACTCGCCGATATGAAAAACTCCTGTAAGGACAGAATGAATGCACAAACTTCATGTGCAGGGCATTTCATCGAAAAACATCTTTCCAAGAACTGGCATGGCAAATTCTGTCATATCGATATTGCAGGGCCATCCTGGAAAGATGATCGTGCCACGGGTTATGGCGTGCTGCTGCTCAATACGGTTTTCAGGGCTTTGATTGCTCTTCCCCGGTGAGAAACTGCTAATTTTTGCTGTTGTGTGAGCTCAGCAAATGTACATTGTGTTTCGGGGCAATAGAAAAGCGGGTCATATCCAAATCCGGCTTTTCCATGGCATTCGGTCAGAATGCGCCCCGGGGCATGTGCTTCGAGTGCGATTTCGGCACGTGCAATTTCTTTTGAACAGGCATCGACTTCGTGATTGTTTTTATCAAAGAATGAAAACAATGTGTGGTTATGCGAGGCCGATGCAAGTTCTACAATTTCTTTGATATCCTTTGGCTGGACGATGACGAGGCAAAGGGCACACGTAAAGTGGGCGGTTCGTTTGTCCTTGGGAACGTCATTGAGAAGTCTGAGCAGCTTTCGGTTATTGGCGGCCGTTCTGTCGGGATCGTCGTCGATATCGGGGGGCATTATGGCAAATCGTTGGCTGTGAATACCGGGGTCACCATTGAGTGCATCGACACAGAGCCCGGAATCATCTGCCAGGGCATTGCATTGAAAAGCGTTGGCATAAGCGCGAGCTTTGAGCCTTGCATTGCCCAAAAAAGAAGTTTCATTCTCATCGACATCGATGCCATGAGGCGCCGGTTCGATCGTATGTGTTGTGATGGCGCTGGCAAACTCCTGGGCCTTGTGTGCGTTTTGTGAAGCGAGGATAAATTTCATCATGGTTTGCAAATCCGTGCGCAAGCACGGTGAAAAAATGCGCGGCGTATCGCAGATAGCCGCGCAAGACAAGCCGTATGGGCCTTGTGCCCATAGGCGCGTAGGGGCGACCATTCTGGTCGCCCCTGTCCAAAAATTAACCAAAAGCAATAGGCTCACCCGGATTTGTCGGAGCATTCCCACCGTCATCGGGATTCGGTGTTTCCCGCATGACCTGGAGCTTTCCGTTTTCATCACGTGCGATGAAAGTTCCGATAGGCATTTCGAGAAATTCGATCGAATCAGGTGCATAATTGCAAATGAGATTGAGTTCAAGTGCACCGAAATTGCGATGATTGTTGAGATATTCCTCGTCTTCATCTCCAGCAAAGAAGCGCCATCCGGAATCCGAATTGCTGAGCGGTTTTTCACGGAACATAATGGAGATTCTGAATCCATCGCAGAGAATGTGATCGGATGCAACGCCAGTAATTCCGCGATATTCCGGTCCAAGCAGCGGCTGAATCTGGTCATCCTGAATGGCGAGTTGTTTGTAATTTTTCTCACACCAGGCATTGAAGGACCAAATGTCATCTTCCATGAGTTTGGAGACAATTTTCATGTTGATATCGAGGAATCCGGAGATGCCTTCATCTTCATTTCTTCCCATGGAAACGAAGATAAAATAGACAGCGCCGCAGAGGCTGCTGATGGCGAAATCGACGAAATTGTCGAATAATTCGTTTGCGACACGGGCTTCATCGACGACGAGCTGACGGCATGTAGTATCACTGATGATTCCGCAGGCGCATGCAGCGCGGATGAGCATGATGCGTTCTCCGATATCCCATGCGGCATAGCCCTGAGGCCCGACGAAGTCGCGCAGATAGAGCGAGAAATCACGGCTTTTTGTATAAGCGGTGCGTCCATCTTCATCGAGGTCTTCGAGCGGGAAGTTGGGGTGACCATCCCATTCACAGGCGAAATCATAGTATTCATTGAAGATATGGAAAAACTCATGCTTTTGAGCTACGAGCGAATCTTCATCTTTGACGCCAAATACGGATTCAAGATAATTTTTCAGCTCTTCGGTATTTTCCGGCGTATCACAGTGATAAATCAAATCGAATCCCATGTGTTCAGGCACACCGGGAAGTCTTCTGAAGGATGGCAATCCGGAAAGAATAGCGCAAAACGTTTCTTCATCCAGGATTTCATGCGGTTCATCCTGATGTTCGATCTGTTTTGCAATGAGTGCTTCTTTAAAAGACCGGATATTCTGGGTAATAGATTCCATCTGTGGCGTCATGAGCACCTCCCTAAAAAGGCAAATTGAAAACTCAAAGGCAAAGTACCATTATTTTAAAGTTTCGTAAATTCGAATGCAATCTTTTGCAGTTTCGTCGATGGTGACATCCTCAGATTGAATATCATTTCCCTGAGACATCGCGTGTGCCCGGATAGTGTCCCAATCGGGTGTGGCGTAAAGATCGAGTGCATCCATTGCAGCATCATAAAAGTCATCGGCATCATAATTTTTAAATGTAAATCCATTATCGAGCGCGCCGAGTTTTTCGATATTTTTAACGCCATAAATATCATTTGCGGCAGCAGCGTAGGCAACCGGGATACAACCATATCGCATGGCTAGCTGGTGGAGATTGGAATTATTCTTAGCAGGGTCAAGAAGAATATCGGAAGCACTCAGGATTTTTCGAATTTTGTCTTCGGACGGATTTTCAGCCATCCATGCAATTTTGCCTTCGAATTCATCTTTCCAGCTTTCAATGGCAGAATTGTAAGTTTTATTGCCGGTTCCAGCGATAAGCAGTGAAATGCCGGCATCCATGAGATCATCCAGAATGTCGTTGATGAGGTCAATACCGGATTCCGCATTGAGGGTGCCAATATACGCCACCAAAGGATTCTTTTTCAGACCGAGTTTTCGTGCCAGCTGTGATTTGCATTTGCCCTTGCCGGCCATATTTGCGGCGGAGTATTTTGCCGCAATTGCGTCATCGTTGTCCGGGCCAAGGACTTTGATATTCGAATGCACGCGAAGTGTATGGATTCTGTCGATTTTGTCGAACAGGACGCCTTCCATACCGATGTCTTTTCCGCGATTATTCTCGACATTTTTACGGACGGAGTCATTGGGGAATGCCAGTGCATCCGCATAGAGATATGCGCCATTGAGGATGCTCATTTTCCCATAGAATTCCATTCCTTCGCTGGTGGCGAGGTCATCGGGGAGCCCCATTCTGGAAATCCAGGAAAGATCGATATTTCCTTTATTATCGATGCCGGAAACGGCAACGAGCACGCGGGCGGCCTGTGTACGCGGGCTGACAGCGTAAACCCTGCGCATCAGGGGGGCGACGAGCGCGGTCAAAAGCCCTTCACAGTGAATAATGTCGTAGGCATGCGGAGATTGTGATATCCATGAACAGACGGCGTGTGCAAAAACAGCGCATGCCCGAATGCCATCGTCATTCGCCAGCGTCAGACCTTTGGCGAGAATCGGGGCGTCCATGTAAAATACACGGACATGGTGATTTGCGCGGCCTTCGAGGACTTTCACTTCATGACGTGCACCATCGACCCGGGCCTGGCAGTTGGCAAGTCTTTCTGCCAACGGGCCTTCGCCTTCGTATGCACCTTTAACATGTGGAACAACAATATCAACGTCGACATCATGGTTGAGCAGATGTTCTGGCAAAGCTCTTGCGAGGTCGTTTTCCGAGCAGAAATCACTACTTACGTACAAAACTCGAATCATTTTTGTTGTTCCATTTAAAAGAGTATGCGGATAATCCGCTTTGTTCCAAGAAATCATCCCATAGGCGGGATGCCAAAGCCATTATTCTAATCCCTAAATTCCAATGATGTCAATCAGGTCTGGACATGATGTATGGCTTTTCGTTGTGAGGTCGTTTATTGGGGCGGCCTATCGGCACAGCCGATACGGCCTTTGACTCGCCAGGCTATGCCTGACGTCATACGCCTGGCGGCAGTTTTTTGTCAGATGCTGGAATTCCCTTTCGAAGATTCGTCAAAATGGGCTGGGTGGTTGTCGCCTTTGCCTCTCAGAATGTATAAATCTTCTGCACGAATCCATGCGGTTTCCCCATCGATGCGCATGACTTTTACCCATCCGGGAATGGTCGAGAGTATTTCTACTGTCATTCCGGGGATAAAGGCATTGGGCGGCAGTGTTTTTGAACTGTAATCCGCTTCTGTGTGCAAGGTCAGGTTGTTCTCAATGACCCCGAAATGCATATTGCTTGTCGTATAATGCAGGATGTTGAAGATAACCATGGTAATCGTGAACATCAGGGACATCGCCACGGCACATAAGAGAAAGATCTGAGCTTTCTTGTGCTTTTTGGCTAAATATGCCGCAATAATGAACAGAAATACAACTGACCAGGATAATAAAAAGGTAGTTCTCAGCTCCGCTTGCGAGTATCTGTGAACGCTTTCCCAAAGTGCATAATTGGAAGCCTGCCCCCGTTGAAATGTCATATCAGGGTATTCATGGTAAAGCATGTGTTCAATGAGCGTTTCGATATCGCGCTTGAGCTCATTGCGCCAGGGGGTCGGTTCCAGAATGTAGAGCTGTTTGGCATAGGCCGCGGTTTCAGCGAGTTTTCCCGATTGGTAACTGGCGACAGCTTCGTTATGCAGCAGGTCGATTTGCAGTCGATCCCAGTTGCGGAGAATGATTTCTCTTTCATAATAAAGATAGATTTCAAGGGCATTCTCAGGGTGGCCTTCTTCCATGAGTTTTGCTGCATTTTGTTCAATCTCAGAAAGCGTCGTTTCTTCCTGTTCTTGTGCAAAACTAAGGGATGGCAGACCAATGAAGATAATCAGGATGATCATGCCCGACACGATTCGGATGAGCGGCAAGACTTTGGCATTGAGCCCTAAAAATGTATTTGCTTTCATTGGTTTGGCTCCACGTACCTGGTCGTTTTTAAGATGGTGACTAAATCCGTGAGTTTTTCAACGTCCAGCGGAGTTTGTGTACTATACGAAGTCATACGAAGCTCATTGAGAACCTGTACAATTGTTTTGGCCTGTTGTTCAGTAAAAATACCGGTGAGCTTTGGCTGCAGCGGATCGGTCGAACGCCCGATATCGACATGGAACCGCATGGCAAGCAAATCCCGAATCAAATTGAGCTGTTCATCCGAACTTTTGGCCTGCGTCAATTGATGGAGCTTTTCCATATAGAGCTGATTTTCACTGCTCTCTGCCTGAGCTTTACAACGCCTTTCCCTCAGACGATCCATAAGAATGATGGCACCCAGCAGAAGCGGTGCCAGAAGCATCCACCAGAATGAGGGCGGGGTGTTCAATGAGGCCTTCTTTAAATGGATGGGGACGATAGAAGTTTTATCAAGCGATTTTGTTGTCGACAGAGGATCGGCCGTATTTGGAGTAATGCCGCTTTCCGAGACATTCACCTGAAAAGAATCTGATGTGAGGGTCTGGTACTGGTGCCGCTGAGGATCGAAATAGACAAGTTCAAATGGATCAATCGTCCAACGTCCCGGTTTGAGCGCCAGGAGGCGCAGGCGGTACTTTTTGGTGGATACAAGCTTATTGTCTATGATTTGTTCATCCCTGGACTCGGTGATTACGGAATAAGTTTTAAAGGCATCCGTATTGGATTTGAGTTGGTAGAGTGACAGATCGATGTGAGAAACCGGCGCATTTCCTGAAATCTCGGTTTGTATGGAGAGAATATCACCTACACGGATGCTGTTTGAGGATTGTTTCGATTGAATGGAAAACTGTCCGACATTGCCATTTGAAAACCCGGAAGGCGTTGGAGTGGGGAAGGGGATGACTTCGATGATTCTAGGTTCATGCGTAATCCAGGGCTTCTCCTCCAGGTAGGGAATTTGTACCTTTAATTGCGGGAGATACAGCTTTCCTGTGTTATTGGGAGTGACAAAGAAAACCGCAAAAGGTTCCCGTGTGTATGGTTTGCCTCCTATCGTGACACCGGAGGCAACGGGGGCTTTACCTTCGACGCTGTACCAGTTGGAAAAGTCAGGCTCTTCGGCATCGTAGAAAATTTGGCCGCGTGACGCTGCGACATAGACATCGTATTCGATGCGAATGGTTTCGCCCAGGTAGATTTGGTGCTCCGGTACCTTCAGATCAATGAACATGTCTTCGGGAACGGCTGCAATGTGTATATTTTCTTTTGGCTTTTCAGTGTTCTGTTCAGCTGGCTGGGCATAAAGGCTCACGGGAGCGAGCAGTGCAATGGCAACAGCAATATCCTGAATATATTTTAGAATAGGATAAGGTCGCATCTCTTTAACACTCCTTGTCATTACCAGTCCTTGTCACTCTTGAGTTCTTCTACTTGTCCGGATAATGGGACATAGTAATGTCCTTTTTCAATGGTATCAAGCAGGTCATCAATTTGATCGCGCTCGTATTGTTGCATATCCAATTTGGAAGCATTGTCGCCGGATGCCTGTTCATCAGGTGTAGATTCTTTACCATGGGTATCTTCACCTGCACCTTTGGCTGTAGCTTGAGTCTCGGAGGGTTTGTCTGGTGATTGATTGGGATTATCCTGTTTTTGTGTTTCGTCGTGCTGGTCTTTTTTATCCTGATTTTCTTTATCCTCTTTGGATTCTTTGGAATCATCCTGATTGCTGTCTTCGTTGTCTAAAAAGATCGAAATCAAAGAAAAGCCGTATCCGTTTGATGTCGTTTTGAGTTTAAAGATTGTATCGGAGGTGACAGGTTTAAGTAGAAGCTGGTCACGGATAAACAGCTCATTTTCCCACTGAGTGGGCTTATTCTGGGCATTCTCAACCAGAAACTGATTTGGGCTGGATGTCACGCTCAGATAGGATGCCATGTCGATTGCATCGAGCAGAATGTGTTTATCTGAGATAAATACATGTTCTACTTTTGCTCGCAATAATTGCAGATTCTGGGGCAGGATTGGCCGATAAGTTAAGGAATCATTCGGACAGATCCATGTGGGCGGGTATTGAATCTGGCGTGTCTGTTCAATATTTTCGAGATGCAACGGCAGTTCCCGGTTGCGATTGTTCGGTGTACAGTCATGTGAAAGTGAAAGAGATATATGATATTTGACAGACTGTACCTGTTCAGGAAGTGTGAGCTTAAGTGCATACCGTTCCAATGTATCGGCATTATTTTTAATGAGAATATATTCGCTCAGTTGTTCCTGGTCATCTGGATTTGCTGTTTCACTTTTGGCTTTGAAGTGTGTAATGCTTGTTTTAACAGAGGATTGTGGGGATGTCGCTTCTGTGATGGTAGGAATAATTTTTCCTTTTGCATCGAGTAATTGAAACTGCGGGGCGCTAAACGGCAAACCAGCTTTTCGGGCATTTGGCTGTTCATTGAATGCTACTAAAGCATAT
>JAGACY010000337.1 GCA_017613855.1 Pseudomonadota bacterium | reverse complement strand
TTCAATTGCTCACTGCTAATTGCTCATTGCTAATTAAAAATCGCGAAGGCCGTTAGGCCTGAGCAAATCCGTTTGTCAAAAAATAAAAAAGCCTCCTGAAAAGAGGAGGCTTTGAATGGAGGCGGCGGGAGTCGAACCCGCGTCCGAAAATCTTCAATTTCGCCCTTCTACGTGTGTAGTCTTTGTACAATGACTCTAAACAAAGCCCAAAGACAGGCCTGTTTAAAGTGGCCGTAGATTTAATCTCGCCGCCGGATCGTCCTCAGCCATGACTATCCCTTAGCCAGCCTGTAAATTGACGCCGCTGCAAATCCACAGGCAGGACCTGCAGAGACGGAACCCGAAGGTTCTTGTGCTATCACTGCTTAATTAGGCAGCGAGAGCGAGCTCAACGTTATCGTTGGCAATTGTAAAGTTCCCGCAGTTTTAACGAGGTCACTGGAACCCCCGACACGCCGCACGAATCTCCGCATCCCCGTCGAAACCGTATCGCCCCCTTAAAAGGCCGTTCCGATGTGCAGAAACGCACCGCAAAAAGCGCAAATATTTAATCATTTTGGCAATGGTTTTCAACGATAAAGGGGATGAATGATTCATTTTTGGTTACTGTTCAGCCCCTGAGATTTTTTTTACAAACGGATTTGTTCGCAGCTAACGCTGCTCACTAAGAATTCGGAATTCGGAATTCGGAATTCGGAATTACTTGCTCATTCCCAAGGTATTCTCTAAAGAATTGTTTTTGGTTTTAGTTTCAGAGCCACATTTGGGTCTGACAACTCCAATTACGCATTACGCATTACGCATTCCGAATTAAAAACAATTCCGCGCTATCTTTCCCCGACATCCACCATGCCATCTGAATCGCCAGCCAAATCCACGCCCAATCCAATTCCGCAAGCGCCCAGTCCTTCTGAAACAGAGATGGTCAAGAAGCCTGGAGCCAATGCTTTTACGAGCAAATACCAGATTATCCGCGAGATCGGTCATGGCGCCCAGGGGCGGATTTATACGGCACGAAGGTTAGCTGACGATATAACCGTCGTCGTCAAGCAGCTCAACATCAATTCGATCAAAACCTGGAAGGAATACGAGCTGTTCCACCGTGAAGCCAAGGTTCTCGAGGAACTCAACATTCCGGGGGTTGCCAAATTCTACGAAGGGATCGAATGTCTCGACGACGATCCGCCGTGTTCCTATATCGTACAGGAATACATCGATGGCGTTTCGCTTCAGCAATTGCTCAACGATGCCCATCGTTTCAGTGTCGATAATGTGTATGAAATTCTCATCCAGACACTGCAGATTCTCTACAAACTGCACCATCACTATCCCACGATCATCCATCGCGATATCAAGCCCTCGAACCTGATGCTTACGCGCGACCAAAACGGGACATTCAAAATCACGCTGATCGACTTTGGTGCCGTCGCCAACCCACAGATACAGGGAGGCGGCTCGACAGTCGCCGGTACCCTCGGCTACATGCCGCCCGAACAACTCACCGGAAAACCCGTTCCTGCCAGTGATATCTATGCCGTGGGTGCACTTGCTGTACAGCTTTTTAGCGGCAAATCACCAGCAGATATTCCCGTTAAGGATTTCAGGCTCATATTTGAACCCGAAATGGAAAACCGACCGCACAAACTCATCACTTTGCTGCGGCAGATGCTTGAGCCGGATCCCAGCAAACGCCTGAGTGATATTCCCGAAATTATCGAACAATTGAAATCATTTAAAGCGGGTGATTTCGATAGAGCTCAGTTCAAAACGAGCTCCGACCAGAAAGATTACAGCAACGATTACGATGAAAAACTCGCCGAAGTCGCGTCAATTTGTGAGCCAGGAAACATCGAACTCTGGCAGCAGCTCCCGGATAACGAAATCAGAAAAGTGCCCGGGATTTTCAAAACAATTTACGACACAAAACGTAAACGCATAAAGGCCCAAAAGGATCACTCAACCAAGCATAAGCTCTCAGATGAGGCTAAAATCCTGCTAGGCTGTCTATCATTTCTGATCATTTCGATTGTATTGGTTTGGCTGGGAATCGCGTTTAAGTTCAACATTTTGCTTACCGTGTTTGTTGCTTTTTTTCTAGGGATCTTTGCCTATTACCTAATAACCAAACCCAGCAAAATCAAAACACCCCCTGTGTTAGAAAGCACAAAGAACATCAATCAAGCCATAAAACTCATTGGCAACAGCCGCAAAACCATCGCCACCATTACAAAGATCGCATACCAGCCCATTCCGGAAAAATGCGTAGAAGTGCGGAAGGCATCTGGAAATGCTCTCTCTCACATGGTCAGTGGTTTTCCGAGATTCAAGGTTTTCTACAAGTTCAATCCGCCCGATGACAAGCGATCCGAAGATATTGTCCATGAATATTATACCCACGTCGAACACCAGAACCATTATCGCATCGGCGATCAAATCCCCATTCTGTACCATATTGAGGACAAGATTTTCAGTGATGAGGTCACGAGCATGCCATTTCCCCTGCCATTGTCCGATTTTGACGAGGATGTCAACAATACCATCGTAGACCGGAGCAATGGATTTGATAATGAAACCTATAGACGCAAACATAAAAGCCGATAGATCCAAACATAAGTCGAGTGTGGGGGCTTATTTTTTTTTTAGCTCGCTTTGTGGCGGCCCGGGCCGCCACTACAGCTCGCCTGCTCGCCTATTGGTTGGTAAAGCCGTGTTTTTTGAACGTCTTTACCAACCCATACGGCTCGCATTTTCATTGGATAATTCTTGCGCTATCCCCTCATTATGAGTAAAAAAGCGCCGTTTTTCGGGGTAACTCCCGAATGTGCTAACAAACAGGCTTTCGCCTTTGAATACTGGGAATAGATTTATGGCAGAAAATAACGAGGTTGGTTCCAATTTTGTCAGGGAAATCGTCGAAGAAGATCTTAAAAACGGCAAGAATGGCGGTCGAGTCGCAACGCGTTTCCCGCCCGAACCCAACGGCTATCTTCACATCGGGCATGCCAAGTCGATATGCCTGAATTTTGGCCTGGCACAACGTTTTGGCGGTACATGCAACCTTCGTTTTGATGATACCGATCCCGTCAAAGAGGACACCGAATACTGCGATTCGATCAAAGAAGATGTCGAATGGCTCGGATTCCATTGGGATAACCTCTATTTTGCCTCAGATTATTTTGATCAGCTGTACGAGTGGGCCAAAGAGCTCATTCGCAAAGGCAAAGCTTATGTATGTGAGCTCACGCCCGAGCAAATCCGCGAATATCGCGGCAATTTCTATACCCCGGGCAAACCGAGTCCCTGGCGCGATCGTCCCGCCGAAGAGAGCCTCGATCTTTTGGAACGCATGAAAAACGGCGAATTCAAAGAGGGTGAGCGCGTTTTAAGAGCCAAGATCGACATGGCCCATAAGAATATGAACATGCGCGATCCGTTGATTTACCGCATCAAACATGTCACGCACCACCGCACCGGCGACAAATGGTGCATTTATCCAATGTACGATTTTGCCCACGGTCTGAGCGATGCCATCGAAGGCATTACGCATTCGGTATGTACGCTCGAATTCGAAGATCACCGCATTCTGTATGACTGGTTTATCGATGCCCTCGAGCTCGACCGCCATCCGCAGCAGATCGAATTTGCCAAATTAAATCTTTCTTACACGGTGATGAGCAAACGCCGTTTGCTGAGTTTAGTGAAAGATGGCGTAGTCTGCGGTTGGGAT
This sequence comes from Pseudomonadota bacterium, assembly GCA_017613855.1. The sequence goes on along the minus strand of JAGACY010000337.1, from coordinate 1,132 downwards.
GACCCGAGAATGCCGACAATTTCGGGCATGCGCCGCCGTGGTTTCCCGCCCGAGGCAATCCGCAATTTCTGCGAGCTCATCGGCGTGAATAAACGCGATTCGATGGTCGATTTGGCTTTGCTCGAGCACTGCGTGCGCGAAAACCTCAACGATACGGCCCCCCGCATCATGGGCGTGACAAAACCCATTAAAGTCCTCATCGAAAACTATCCCGAAGGCAAAGTCGAATACTTCGAAGGACCTTTCCACCCAACAGATGACAGCTTTGGCACGCGCAAAATCCCATTCTCACGCGAACTTTGGATCGACAGTTCCGACTTTATGGAAGATGCCCCCAAGAAATTCTTCCGCCTGACCCCGGGACGTGAAGTTCGCCTGCGCTATGCCTATTTCATCAAATGCGTCGGCGTCGACAAAGATGAGAATGGCAATATCATCCAGGTTCGCTGCACATACGATCCCGAGAGTGCCGGCGGCAAATCGCCCGACGGCCGCAAAGTCAAAGTGACGATTCACTGGCTGAGCGCAGCCCATGCACTGCCTGCCGAACTCCACATGGTGAACACGCTGTTTACCCAGGAGGACCCCATGGCAACGTCCGAAGGTGACTTTAAATCCTGCCTGAATCCCGATTCGATGGAAATCCTGCAGGGCTATGTCGAACCGAGCATGGCCGATGTTAAACCCGGCTATCGCTGCCAGTTTGAGCGCATGGGCTATTTCTGCGTCGATACCGATTCGACGAAAGACCATCTCATCTTTAACCGCACGGTAACAATGCGGGATGACTGGGCACAGATTCAGAAACAGGGGAATTAATTCGGAATTCGTAATGCGCAATGTGCAATTGAATTTGCAAAACTAAAGGAAAAGTCTGAAGTTAAGGGAGATTAGCGTTCTTAATTAGCAGTGAGCAATGTGCAGTGAGCAATTGAATTTGCAAAACTAAATGGTATCTCTAAAGCTAAAAAAACTTTTTTTAGGAATAAACCAGAGAACTCATTCATTGCTAACTGCTAACTGCTAACTGCTAACTGCTAACTGCTAACTGCTAACTGCTAACTGCTAACTGCTAACTGCTAACTGCTAACTGCTAACTGCTAACTGCTAACTGCTAACTGCTAACTGCTAA
>JAGACY010000336.1 GCA_017613855.1 Pseudomonadota bacterium | reverse complement strand
TTATTATAGCTTCAGAGTCGCCCTCTAGTTTTGCATTCCAATTGCGCATTGCGCATTGCGAATTACGCATTTGAAATGCTTTCACCCCTAGCTTCAGAGTCGCCCTCTAGTTTTGCATTCCAATTACGCATTACGCATTACGAATTACGCATTTGAAATGCTTTCACCCTTAGCTTCAGAGCCGCCCTTTAGTTTTGCACTCCAATTGCGCATTGCGCATTGCGAATTGCTAATTAAGAGAGTACCGATAGGGAATGAGTACTGTTTGTGCCTGTGCCATGACTCCCTCGGGAAATGCCGGCACAGGAGAGGCGGCTTTTGCCGATGAAATGGCAGCTTCATCGAGTATTTCAATACCGGATGACTGCTCGACATGAGCCGATAAAACCTCGCCATTTTTCCTGATTTCTACAGAGACGATGACGTTCCCTGTCAGTTTTAGCCGACGTGCCATCTCGGGATAATGACGATGAGATTTAAAGTGCGCATTGAGCTTCTTTTTGTAGGCTTCCCAGAGGGCACTTTCATCGATGAAATTGGCTGTTTTCGAATTCCCGGGATGTTCGGCATTGTTCCTGCCAAACGCGTTTGAACTATCATCATTTGTGCGTGTTCCTGCGTTATTTTCATTCCCGGGCTTTGCAGTTTCAGAGAGAATACCCCCACCGACATCCTCTGCTTTTTGGGGAACATCGATGTGGATTTCCTTTGTATTCTCATCACGTTGCTCTGGAACATCCTGCTCAGCGGTTAATTCGGGTGAAATCGGGAATATGGCCGCCTGCTGCAATTCAGAATCCTGTATGGCTTCCTCTTTAGGGGCATTCAGATTTATTTGGGGCTGCGGAACATCCGGTTCATCCGGTTCTTCGAAGGGATTGGCATTCGCGGGTACAGCCTCGGGCGAAGACTCAACACTGTCCTCATATAAGGATTCGATCACAGGTATAACCTGAACGATGTTGGTACTCTGCGGCAGGGACTCTATCAACGGGCTATCCGGAATCCAGTAATAGCACAGCGTCAGCATTATCCCATGCAGGATCACACTCATCGTACCACAATGATACCATTTGGGCGACCCCACGTCAGACTGCCCGATTTGAACATCCGCCATTTTCACCATAAAACAAGGATCTCATCCATACTCAGCCATCTTTGATGTGCCTATTCACCATGAGGCGATGACATCATCCTGATGTACTTATAACATCTTGCCGACAAACCCAAAGGCATAAATGCTACGGAGTTGCAAATTCATCAGAACTATGCCCAAATCATGAGAACGGTTCTTGAAAATTCAAGATTTTAACTATAGATTATTCATGGCAAAAAGTAGGCTTATGCCTGTTTCATAAGGAGACTGGGTATGAAACGTTTGAGCATTTGTTTATTGGTTTCGTGTTTTTGGCTGGCAGGATGCGATGATTCGGAATCCCTCGTTTTGGCCAGGGGAACAAATAGTTCAAATGGCAATACGAATACCGAGCAGGATGAGGTTTGCGTGGAAAACTGTGATTCAACGCCCACAACGCCAGACAAGGATAAACCGGAAACAGGCTGCAAAGCGACAGATTGTGATGGCGTTGTCGTCTGCCTGCAAACAGACATCAGCAATTGCGGGAGTTGTGGTCACGCCTGTCTTGACAACCAAAAATGTGTCAACAGCAAATGTGAAGATATCACGATTGTAGACCCCGATCCTAATCCTGGCCCGGATCCAGATCTCAACCCAAATCCCAATCCTGACCCAGACCCCAATTCCTGTGGTGGAACGTTGTGCAATGATATATGTGTCGATACCGCTTTTGACAACGAGAATTGCGGTACCTGCGGCCATGTCTGCGGTGCAGGCATGGTATGTCACGACAGCGCCTGTGTCTGTGAAAATAGCAATCTAACCCAATGCGCAGGCGTAGATGGTTGTCTCGATTTACAATCAGACAACAATCATTGTGGTGCCTGCAATCATGCATGTGGTGCAGGCAAATCCTGCCAAAGCGGTATCTGCACCTGCGATGATGCAGGTTTGTCTTTATGTGGTGAAACCTGCATTGATCTGAAAACAGACAATAGTAACTGTGGTACCTGCGGTAACGTTTGCCATTCGGGCACATCCTGTCAAAATAGCCAATGTGTATGCGACAATGCCTCGCTCACTTTCTGTGGCGGCGCGGGTGCATGTGTTGACCTTCAGAATGACCATGACAACTGTGGTGTTTGCGGCAACAACTGTGGCGAAGGTAAATGTATCTCAGGCAGCTGCGAGAATGAGCATCCGGGAATGCACGTCATCAACTATGCCAGAAAATATCTGTTCGAGAATTCCGGATATTGTACTTACGACTGGTATCTGCTGGGCCAATTGCCCGAGTTTTACAATTTTGACTGGCTGGACGGTGCCAACAGTGGGTATGACTTGAACTGTGCCAACTTTGTCGGTGCATGCCTCAAAGGATCTGGCGAAATTCCTGTGAATAATGAAGCCTACCTGGGAAGCGTCGATGGTATCCGAAATATGTGCAATAATGGCGTGTACGGATATCACGTCGTTGCCAATAATGCGGACGCACAGCCTGGCGATATCTGGTACAGCAGCGGCCATGCAGAGCTCATCGTCGGTGTCGAAGGGGATCACTTTATACAGATTGGTTCCAACAATTTCCCGCACAACCAGGAAATTCTGTGTCATACGGAATTAAAACCCGGCTACTCTTTTTCATCCGATTCCTACGACTATCAGCGTGTATATGAACACAATCGTTCACTCTCTGAAGGAACGGTTTGTTCTAAACGATAAAAAACCGAAACCTGATAATCAATGCACATCTGCGGTGTTTAAACAGAACCTCAAATCATAACAATCGCTTGCAACAGCAAATGCTTTGCGATAAAAAATGAGCGCATTTTAAACGAATGCCCCACATATTCTCATGACATGAATAATAGGTGTTGTTATTCATGTTTTTCTTTTTTAAAGGAGTTTCAGCATGCAACACAAATTGATTGGCGACCACTATCCCGTTCTCGAATGCACCCTCAATGATGGCGAATCCATGGTATGCGAAGCAGGCGCCATGGTCTGGATGACCGAAAATCTCACGATGGAATCCAAAGGCGGCGGCATCGGCGGCATGTTCAAAAAGATGCTCTCGGGAGAATCCCTCTTCCAAAACATCTATACCGCAAATGGCACAGCAAAAATTGCATTCGGCGGTGGTTTTGCTGGTACAATCCTTCCCTTCAACCTCGACGGCACCCGTACACTCATCATGCAGAAAGGTACGTTCCTGGCCTCAGAAAGCACCATTACACTGGAAATCGCTTTCCAAAAGAAATTAAAATCTGCCTTCTTTGGCGGTGATGGCTTTATTATGCAGTCCGTCAGCGGAAGCGGCTGGGTATTCTTTGAAGCCGATGGTGACATTCACGAAGTCGATCTTGCAGAAGGTGAAGTCCTGATCGTCGACACCAACAATCTCGTTGGCTATGAATCCTCCGTCACGATGGATGTCGTCACCGTGAGCGGCCTTAAGAACAAACTCGCCGGCGGCGAAGGCCTCTTCAACAACAAATTGACCGGCCCCGGCAAAGTATGGCTGCAAACCATGTCCGTCCGTGCTTTGATCGCCAGCATGCTGCCTGTCAGCAGATAATATCTGCAAATCATCTTTTTTGACCGCTTCTATGCGCCTGTCGGCGCATACGAATTGCGTTTCGGCCTCTCGCTTTGCGATACGGCCTTTTGGGCGGCGCTATTTGCCAAGGCAAATACGCGCCGCCATTTCTTTGGCAAACTCCCTGCTGATGTAATTCTCGAAACTCTGACAGACATCGGCCGAAAATGCCTGAGCCAATGCAAACAGCGCATCCCACAAGCTTTCATCCAGTCCCTGATGCAGCTGGTCGCGCGTAATATGATTTTGAATCAAACCACAGGCAACCCCCGCATTAAAGCTGTCTCCTGCGCCAATCGTACTTACTGTTCGAACCGGCGACACGGGATACGATTTACAAAGGGTATTGCCGGATCGCAATACAGCAGGCTCTGCACCGCATGTATATATAAAATGATGAACATACTTTGAAATCTGAGAACGATAGATTTCGTCAACATCCGAAAGATCAAATAATATCTTAAAATCTTCATTGGAACCGCGCACGACATCGGCGAATTCGAGATTTTCACAGATATTGGGAAGCACCTTTTGGGCATCCCCCTTGTGCGAGGCTCTAAAGTTTACATCATAATAAAGAATGGCCCCCTGTTGTGAGGCATACTGCAAAAAAGCTCTCACCTGATCGCGCACGACCGGATTGATAGCATAAAAAGACCCGAAAATGACAATATCATCGGGATTCACTTCGGGGTAAACGAAGTCAAGCCGATCATTGGCGTGGTCTTTATAAAAGGCATACTCGGCATCGTTATTTTCATTCAGAAAAGCTAATGACAATGCCGATTTTTGCCCCTTGTGTACGAAAATGCTGCGCGCAGATACGCCATTTTCCTCGAGAAAATCCATAATCCTGCGGCCAACCCTATCCTCGCCGGTTTCGCTGATAAACTCGGCTGGAATCCCCGTGCGCCCGATCGAGATGATGCTGTTAAAAGTAGACCCTCCGGGGGTGGCACTGATTGGCTGATTATTTTTAAAAATAATGTCGAAGACGGTTTCTCCGATGCCGATGACTTTGCGCATTGTCTTTTTTCTTATGAGAAATAAGTTAACTCAGATTTTTACTGACCTCTTTTGGTGAGATCATCCCCTGCAACCATGCCTCAAACCTCGGCACAAAGTCAACTCCGGGGGCGTTAGCTGCCAGGGGCATTGTCCATAAGGTACGTTATTCGTTATTCACTATTACGTATTCACTGATAATGCGGATTGCGGAATGCGGAATGCGGAATGCGGAATGCGGAATGCGGAATGCGGAATGCGGAATGCGGAATGCGGAATTATTAGAGTATTCTCATGGTTATAACTAAAGAATCGTGTTTTTGATCTTAAAGGCAGTGAATAGTGAATAGTGAATATTTCAATTGGCCTGTGCAGGGATGGAGTAAAGACCTACCATTCTCAAAGTTCAAAAAGCTATATTCAAAACCCTCTTTGTATTGTGAACACTTGGAATCACGGCAAAAACCGCTCATTATCGCATGACGCCTTGCCTATTTCACATAGGGGCATTTGTGTCACACAATTCTGTACGAAAAAAAAAAATTAATTTTTTATTTTTGGATTATCACTGAATTATTCAGTCTTTATGCCAACTATGACAAATATGTCATTCTGGATTTTTATTTTTATCGAGGCATAATGCAAGTCAGAAGATGGCCGAGTAGAAAATGGCCATACGTTTGATACGTTTTGCATCTTTTGTAGCGTTCATTTTTTACAAAATAAAGGAGTCTAACATGAAAAAATTTGCTTATTTACTCGCCGCTCTCAGCATTTGCGCTTTCTCATTCAATGGCTGCTCGGATGACGATGACAACAAAAACGAAGCCCCAGCCAAAGCTCAGGTAAATGAAGCCTGCCAAAAGAATGATGACTGTGCAAACGGTCTTGTCTGTAATGATGACAAGAAATGCGAAAAGAAAGCTGATGCCGGCGATGCCGATGATGCATGCAAAGACAAAGAAGCTGGTGCCGATTGCGGCGACAACAAAGTATGCGACGATGCACATAAATGCGTCGACAAACCCGCTGAAAGCGGCCAAGCTGATGAAGCCTGCAAAGACAAGAAAGAAAACGACGCTTGCGGCGATAACAAGATCTGTGACAAAGATCTCAAATGCGTCGACAAACCCGCTGAAAGCGGCGAAGCTGATGAAGCCTGCAAAGACAAGAAAGAAAACGACGCTTGCGGCGATAACAAGATCTGTGACAAAGATCTCAAATGCGTCGACAAACCCGCTGAAAGCGGCGAAGCTGATGAGGCTTG
>JAGACY010000335.1 GCA_017613855.1 Pseudomonadota bacterium | reverse complement strand
TTATCATCGATACCAATAATAATATCACCGATAAAGGTACCGCCATTGCCGCTTGTCAAGCCCTTGATACCAGCCTTTTTGGCCGGAGAATTGTCAGAAACTGCACGAACAATGACGCCCTTAATACCATGCTGCCGGGCAACATAATCGGGAAGAATCGAAACCCCCATGCCAATCTGCTGCACATGCCCGGTCTTAATAATCTGGGGCACTACGCGCTTGATGGTCATAAAAGGAACCGCAAATCCAATTCCCGACGAGGTTCCGGATTTTGAATAAATCAAAGTATTCATGCCGATAATCTGACCGGACGAATCCAAAAGCGGACCACCGGAATTGCCCGGATTAATCGAGGCATCCGTCTGTATCATGTCGCGAATGGTCACTCCACCATAACCGGGTTGATCACGCCCCATCGCCGAAACAATGCCCGTGGTCAGGGTATGGTCAAGCCCAAAGGGATTGCCAATGGCTATGGTCTTTTGTCCCACCGACAACTCATACCCATCTTCCGGGAGCTTGACCGGCTGAAGCTCGCTGGCAGGTGCATCAATTTTAAGAACAGCTATATCCTTTTTGGGTTCACCGCCAACCAGCCTGGCTGGATATGTTTTCTGATTGTACAACGTCACCGTTAAAGATGCTCCGCCATCGATGACATGGTAATTCGTCACAATGTGTCCGGATTTGTCCCATACGAAACCTGTCCCCGATCCGGCCGGTACCTCCATGGCCCGCGCCGTCCGCCAATCCTTGATGACCTGGTTCTGCGTCACAAAGACCGTCCCGGGAGCAGCCGCATGAAAAATATCGACCGTATTTTGCTCATCTTCGAGCTTAAAGTGGCGCTCCTTCTGGACGCGCGTTCCCGTCCCAAAACGCGATTTTCCCGAATCCGGTGAATTCTGCGCATAGGTCGGAGCCGGCAGCGGCTCCATCTGCGCCGTCTTTACCTCGGGGGCATGCTGTTCCACCGATGGACTGCTTTTAGCCACATAATCCGCATGTTCCACTTGAACAGGTGCTGAGCTGACAGTCTCCCGGGACTGACCACAACCCACGGTCAATGCCAAAACCATGATACTTATAATGGGTATTATTTTTTTCATGATGATTTCCTTACCCAGCAGTTAGCAATTAGCAATTAGCAGTTAGCAGTTAGCAGTTAGCAGTTAGGGTATTCTCAAGGTTATTCCTAAAGAATGTTAGTTATTTTAGCTTCAGAGTTCCCCTTTAGTTTTGCATCCCAATTGCGCATTGCGAATTACGCATTACGCATTAATCAGCGTCGTCCTTTAGTTTTGCATCCCAATTGCGCATTGCGCATTGCGAATTAAAAAACAATTCCGCATTCCGAATTTCGAATTTCGAATTAATCAGACTCGCCCTTTAGTCTTGCACTCCCAATTGCTCACTCAATATGCCAAATTTCCAGAAGATGTTCGGTCAACACAGCCAACCGATCTCCATTGCCGATGAAGGCCACAGCCTGAACGCCCCCCGAAGACGAACCATACAGGTTCTTCACGTTTCCTGTTTCGTCAACGAGCAAAACACCACTCTGAATTCCTAAAGCATAGAGATTTTTATTGGGATGCACGGCAATAGCACTGACATCCATCAGAGGCGTAAACGCTTTAAGGATGCGATCTTCTTCAATACCCACGAGAAGCGTTTTGAGCGTCGTCGTCAGAGCCATTTTTTTGTGATCTGAAGTCAACCTAAGGCGTTTAGTCTCCAACGGAACCTCGACAATCGGAATTTCAAGATAAGGATTGAGCCACGGAGCGATGATCAACTGACCATGTCCATTGACGCTGAGTACATCATCCCCACCGGACATCAGATTGAGCGCAAACACATGTTCCGAGTTATCATAAATAAAATAGCCATTTTCTGGATGTTCGAGTTCGAGCTCATACCTATGCTTTGGCCCAAGCATCCTGAGTGTCCGGCTCCCCGGCACAAATGCCATATCCGAAATAATTTCACCGGGCATAGACAGTCGCATTTGAGCACGCTCATTCGCTACATCGAGCGTCCAAATCTGCGTTTCGAACTGTTCTGCCGTTTCCCGAACGAGAACCGAAAACGCATATACTTCCCCCAAATCATCGACCGCTATTGAACGGACGGAATCGAGCAAGACTGGATAAGTCGCTGCCAAAGGCTTTTTCCCCTCCTTCAGGCGACTCACCAATGCACGCGCTTTATCCCGGTAGGGCTGGCGCATCTCGGCGGCGACATAGCGATCCAGATAAAAAATAGCCTGTTCCCACTGCCCAAGTTCATACAACCTGTACCCGGTCTGATAATCATTTTCACAGGCAGGTTCAAAAAAAGCGCTCTTCAGAAAGCTAAACTTGGGATCCTGTTCCACCCCGTCCAAAAAAACCGCATGCGCTTCATCCCAGCGCTCCAGACGCGAAAGTGCCGAGGCCAGCCCGAAATACGCATGAGGATTCTCGGGATTGTGCACTATCGATTGACGATACATCGAAACCGCATTTTCACAATCCCCTTCGATCATATAAAGCTCTGCCACATTGCTCTCGACCACGCCCCTGCCTTCATCACTCGTACCTGGACATTCCGCATACTTTTGACGTGCCTCGGACCACCGATGAAGCTTTGTCAAAAGCGTTGCCTCCGAAAAACAATAGGACTCCGCAACACGCGCATCGTGAATCATCGGCTTGATTTTTTCACCAAGTGCCAGCGCTTCTTCGGATTTGCCATTCTTGTCGTATAATTCAAAACATACAGACATGATGCGAAATCGCGTATCTTCGTCCGTTTTGTTATCCATCGCACCCATTGCCTGCTCGCAATAAACGAGTGCAGAAGCATACTGATCGCGATGCACTGCCTCGAGAATGCGTTTCCCGAATTCTTCCATCGACAGTTTTTCTGCGGATTTGGCAGTTTTTTTGTCAGTCTTTTTTTTTGCCTTTTTGGACTGATCTGCATTTGCCTTGGCCTTATGCACATTATCCGCAAGCAGAACCGCATTCTGATTCGAAATATCCTGTGCACACAAGGCTGCCGGAACGAACAAGCCCCATGCAAAACACAGGCTGCAGCAAATAATTTTAAGACTAAAATGCATCGCGGTCACTCCCTCCTTGCTGAATTCCCCCAATCCGATTAAAACGCATTCAGAAGGCAGATTCAATCCCCTATTCACCGATTCGAATGGGAAGAGAGGAAAGAAATCATCCAGGCTTACGAATATGTTCAACCGGAGATAAAACAAAAGGCTGTTACAAGTGTACTCTCCATTGTTCATTTTCCATTGTTCATTCTTCATTATATAAGGAGCCATCATGGCAACACCCGACCTGCATCATGTCCTCGTTGTATTGTCGCCCGGATTTGAAGAAATCGAAGCCGTCACCGCTATCGATATCCTGAGGCGTGCCGAAATTAAGGTCACGACAGCCACGCTCGATCAAAGCACCGCAGTCATGGGTTCTCATGCCATCCCCATCGAAGCAGACACACAGCTTTCCCGCATCAATCCTGACGATTATTCGGTACTGGCACTGCCCGGCGGCATGCACGGCGTCGAAAACATGCTCAAAAGCGAGCAGCTTCTGGAAATCGTGCGCATCATGCATAAGAAAAATGCCATTTTAGCGGCAGTCTGCGCGGCACCGCTCGTCTTTGACCGTCTCGGTCTGCTCGAGGGGCGCGAATTTACCTGTCATCCCTGTATCTGGGACCGCATCTCCCACCCGGCACAGGATGTTCCCACCGTCACGGACGGTGCATTGGTCACCGGCCGTTCCGCAGGCTGCGCCATGCCATGGTCGCTGGCACTCGTCGAAAAATTGCTCGGTGAACTGCCCCCCAAACTCCTTCCGGGCCTCCGACTCCCCTGAGGTCATTTTTCCCCACCATGGGGTTTTCTTTGTTTTGTTGCCGCAGCTATGGGGCAAAGCCCCATACGCTTGCGGCCATGCGCCTATTGCCTGCGGCAATACGGCGCATTTTTTTTTGGGGGGTGCATCCCCAAAGAGGCACAGCGTATTTCGCACCGCGAAATAGCTGTGCGCGCCGTGCGTATCGGCAAAGCCGATAGCACGCGCCCCAAATACAGACAATTCCTCAGGATAGCCCGAAAACTCACACAAAAACTCGCCTCTGTTCCCTCAAAGATGACCAGTCCGGTTCACCTAAAAAAAATGATCTTCGCAGGATTTGATCTTGCATAACAAGGTTCAGAATTTTGTGGTTTTTAAGAAATCACGCCATTTTTCAGAGTCATTCATCATCAATTGAGGGAAATATGGAACGCAATCAGACAGAAATCATGGCAGCTCTGAATACGCTTCGCGAAGACATTCGCCGTTCATCCCAGGATACGGCCGATGTTGTCACGTTGAACCAGGCTGCAGACCGCCTGCTTTTGGGTTACCAAAACGGAACATTCGATGACCAGGCCGTCCGTGCGGGTATTGCTGAAATCCGCAGCACACTCGCGTCAAAAGCCGTGATGCCACTGCGTCCGACAATCCAATCGCAGCGCGACGAAGTACTCAACCGCAATTACAAAGCACTGGCCGAACGTATGCTCGATCAGGAACGCGGAACATGGGACAGCCGCCATCTCGAAATCGTCCAGGGGGCCATTGCACATCTGGCCAATTCGAATGTACAGGATGCGCTCGAAACCGCACGCAGCCTGCAAAATCGCATGTCCGACAGCGTCTGGCTGGGCAACATCGAACTCGCCAATTCCGTCTCGGAAATCGAACAGGAATCACAGGCACTTCAGTCTGATCTCCTCAATGAGATTGCTCAGCGCCAAAAAGCACTCGAACCCGAAATGCGCGATGTCCAGGGCTTCGAACATACGCTCGCACAAAATGCCGAATCTGTCAAAGCCTCCATCGAGCAAGCAAAGCTCCAGACAATTCGGGCAAATATGAAAACCGAGCTGGATGCCCTCAAAGTTTCGAAAGAATATGTACAGCAGCTCTCCAGCAAAGTTGAGCAGGCACGCCGCGAAAATGCACAAAGAGAAGAAGTCAAACGTGCCGAAGCAAGCATCCGCGAAGCGAGTCAAAACCTCATCGCCCAGGAAAATGCACGCCTCATCCGCGCATTCAAAGCTGCAGTTGCCGCCTCCAATCTGTCTCAGGATCCAGAGGCTGCCGCCATTCTTGCCAATGCAACCGGCCATATCAACGAGACTTCCGGGCGTTCACTGTCCGATCGCGCACACGATGCCATGGATGCCCTCAAATCCCATGCAGCCGATAACGATGCTGTTCGCCAATCCATCAGCGAAATGGAACGCATCCGACTCAGAGCCGGTATGCTCGAAGCACTCTCAAATGAGAACAGCAGTTCTGCCCCTGAAGTCACAGCAGAAGCTCAGTTGCTCGATGCCCGCATGATGTACGAACAAAAACGCATGCAGTTCGAGACCACACGCGAATATCAGCCTGCGGCTTCCGATCTGCTCAAAGCACTCGATTTCGAAGTTCCCACGCCGGTATTCGAAGCTGCCGCTCCATCGCAGGCTTATATCAATGCTCAGAATAATGTTCAGCGTATCCGTCAGCTGATGCAAAGCGCATCCTCCGGTGATGTTGGTTTTTATGCCCCCACCGCCGGCAGCGAACACGCCAAAAATGCTCAGCGTGCACTGCAGATTGCCGATCAAACGACGCCGAATGCCACGGCCATTCCTACCATTCAGAGCGAAACTGCCAAGCGTTCCAACCGTCTGATGCACGATATCAAACAACTCGCCTATATGCCTTCGGTTCGCGCCGATATGGGATTCGCGGTCCAGAGAGCACAGCTCGATGAAGCCTCCGCACAACCGCTCTTCAAACGCGTTCGATTCAATAAGGATGATGCCAAAACCAGTGCATTGCTCCCCTCCATCTATCGCGTTGCAGGCGTCAAACTTAAAAAGAATGACGGCACACCACTCAGAAAAGCATACAGCGATCTCAATCTGCGGGATGCCAACCTCGAATTGGTCAAACTCATCGAAAATGAATTCGGCAATTCAACCTCCGGCCGTCAGAGTGACAAAGTTTCCAACGTTGCCAATGAGCCAAATCAAAAAGTTCGCAATACAGACAATCCTCGCGAACGCGTTGCCGATATCGTTTCCGACTGGGTCGACAGCCGCAGGGATACACGCCGACTCTCAAGTGCACCTAAGGATCTCGTACAGACAGGCCGTCTGAGCCAGGGGTCAATTTCCGCATCCCTCAAATCCGAAGGCAATCCGCTTCCTAAATCGGTTCAGGACAAACTCTCTCCATTCCTCGGTTTCGATCTTTCTACCATCAAGGTTTACTCCGGCCCCATCGCTGCCATGGCTTCCGAAGCCATGGGAGCACACGCATTCACCCTCGGCAAGAGCATCTTCCTCGGTCAGAACAAACTCGATTATTCCACGCCTGAAGGACTCGGTTTGCTCGCACACGAAATCCTGCATACCTCTCACTTCAATTCCGGCGACTCTGTCGAATCCAAAGAGCAGGCCGCAGAAACCATGGAAGCGCGCGTTAAACAAGCTTTTGGTACGGGCAGCAACATGTCACTCGCACTCGAAAAAGATGCTTCCGGAAAAGCTGCCAGCAAAAATGTCATGCAGAATGCGACCGGCCAGGCAAAGAAAGATACCGTGGGTTCACGTCCAACTTACGACGTCGATTATATCTTCGACACCATCTGCGAAAAAGTCGTCGAACTCATGCATGAATCGATCGAACGCGAAAAAGTTCGTTACGGTGAAACGTAAAACCTGATTCAAACCCTATTAAAAAACGCGGTTGGTTTAGCCAACCGCGTTTTTTAATACCAATCAAACGGTTGTTTATACAATGAACGAATCCAATCATAATGAGCAATCCCCTGCGGATGCCAACCTTTTACATGATTTGCTTGCATCCCCGCCCGACGATTTAGAAATTACACAGGAAGATGACAAAACCATCATCATTTAAAATCATAATAAAGATGCAAAAATGATTCTGGGAACGTTCCTGCTGCTTTTTGGAGGAATTGTCTGCCTGTTGCTGTATATGGGGGTGGGCAGTGACCAATGCTTTTCAGATTTTGGAAAGCATGTTCCTCACAACTATCATACATGCACGAGTAACGATCACACCGTACTCTATCTCGGATTCGGGCTCGTATTTTTTATCGGTTTGATTCTGTTCATTGGCGGTCTTGCCAGATTGTATGCCAAAACCATTGTAACAATTGATAAAGATCATATCCAGGTTCAATATAAACAACGTTTTCAAGACACTACACCCAAAAGCTTTGATAAAAAGAATCTTCACCTATCCATTGTCGATAATCGCCCGAATGGCGATAGCACTTTCGGATCTTTTCTTAAAATTGATAACAATTCCAACGAAT
>JAGACY010000334.1 GCA_017613855.1 Pseudomonadota bacterium | reverse complement strand
ATGGTCATGCTTCCGACGATGCCGACACCAAAACATAAAATGAGGAGACTGTTGGATGTCGATTTTTGTCTTGCTTTGCGGCGCTCAAATGCTTTGGCCTCGTCGGTCTCGGTTTTGACTTTGATTTCGAGGTTGGGAATATATTGGGCCGCGATTTCATTGAGCGCATAATTTCGGATGAGTGGCGCCAGTTGATTGTCATTATCTGTCTCGAGCAGGCTGCTCAGATAGGGCGCAGCTGGATGGCTGATATCCTCGAGTTTTTTGATTACAAACAGAGCCTGGCTTCGGATGGGGAGCATTTTCTCGCTGGCGATAAGCGCAAACATCTGGGTGCTGTCGGGACTTCCCATCGATGTAGAACTCACGCGGGCATAGACAATTTCGGTATTCTTCTGAAACGTATAGTTGGGTACCAAAGAGAATTTCGCGGCCTGTTTGGGGGGGATGGTCTGTCTTTCGAGCCAGGCACCATCCTGGAAATAGTCCACGGTGATGGTGGGCATACCGCCAACTGGCGTAACCGTTACCGTTGGTGTGCCATCTTTGGATGTAATATTGGGCTGTTGGATGGCTGCATGGAGAGGTTTTTCGTTTGGAACGAAACTCGCGTAAAAGATATGTTCTCCTGCGGTGAGCTTGAAATCAGAGGATCCCTGAATTGACAGCGGAAATTTGCCGATGCCCTGGAGGTTTATTTGAGCCGGAAAAACTGCTTTGGGGCCAAACGTCTGTTCGATTTGGAGAGAGCCCTGGTAAGGCCCTTTTTCGGTAAATGCAGCAATCCAAACATCGTTCGGGACATTGAACATAAAAGCTGCTGGTGCATTGACCGTGTAGAGTTTCGTGTCCGGTTCCTGAATGACTTTAAAATCCTCATGATTGTTCATCATCAATCGGGCAGTCGGCAGAAAACCGGATTTTTGCAGTTGCCCTTCGGCGTCATACAGATCAATTTCGAGTACGGCCGCTTCTTTGCGTATCTCCGGAATATTGGGAAGATTGGGAATGAGCATGGCCGCTTCGCCATTCACATTCAGGGGCTGTTCGGTGATTTGCGGGGCCGCCAGGCTCGTCAGATCTTTCTTTACCCATTTGGCTGTGAGCTTGTATCCCTGAAACTGCATCCCGTTACTCAGATCGCGTGCCCAAACCATCATCGTGTTGGACTGCGTTTGTGAAAGTGTATCTGCAGTAGCAATATGAAGCCTCAGAGCATTATCGGGTGACATAAACAAAAGGTACGAACCCAATATCAGAAAGAGGACGATGAAATAGATGGCATAAATGACTTTCATAGGGTTCGATCCTTATTGAAATGGGTCCATCAAAGAGAAAACGGCATTTTGCAGTAAGGCTGCCATGACAGCCTTGGGGGGACGTGCAAAGTGAATCGGTGTATTCCCTTTCATGTTCTCCAAAACAATAGCTCGCGCGCATTTCTTGAAAAGAAAAAGCGCGAGTGCCGTGCGCGTATCGCCGAGGCGATAGCGCCGGCAAATGATAAAAAATGTCACAAAACGATTGATTCCATAACGCACCTCAACGATAATAATGGGGGTGCCGTTTGGCATAGTATACTTTTTACACGAGAAATATAAATGTCCAAAAGATTAACCTGTCTCATCGGTATTATTTGTCTTGCATTCTGTTTTTGTGCCTGTTCGTCGAGCAAATCCGCCAAAAGCGAACCGGTTGCGGCGACATCTGCGGCTTTGACGGAAGCCGATCCGTATGCCAATGCAACAGCCCTTTTTTACAGCGGCAAATACAAAGAATGTATTGATGCTGTGACGGCTGTGATGAATGAAAGTGGCGAGACGCCTCAGGGATTGACCATGCGGGGAATTTCCTGGGTTAAAATAGGCAAAACTTATTCTGCATATCGCGATTTGCTTACTGTGACGCAGATGACTTATTCGGCCGATGCACTTATGAATCTCGGAACAGCCTTAAGAATGGGTGGTTTTTGTGTTCGTGCTGCCGATGCTTATGAAAAGGCGCTTGCACTTCGCCCAGGCGATCCCAAAATTCTCGTCAATCTGACTTCTGCGTATTTGTGCTATGGCAATATCGATGCTGCCAACCAAACGTATGGTCAGCTTGTCGGAAAGCTGCCGGCAGATGCGATTGCATTGACTGTTGCAGGAATCGTTTCTGCAATGGCTGAAAACTATGAACAGACGCGTGTTGCGGCTCAAAAAGCGCTCGAGTACGATGCCTATTATCGACCGGCATATAAGCTGCTTTCGATGGCCTGCAAGAATGTTGGGGATAACCAATGCGGTGCAGAAGCCGACAGACAGTATAATTTCCTGTCGAATCGCTACAATCGGCCTCACAAGGCCATTGGTGAGCAACTGTAATAATACGCAATTAGCGATTCGCAATTAGCAATTGGAGCATTCTTAAGGTTATTCCTAAAGTTTTAGCTTCATAAATTACACTTTGGCTTTGCATACCAATTACGCATTACGAATTACGCATTACGAATTTAAATAGGTTCCATCCAAAAGACAGTTTTCAAAATGCGCGTCCATCAGCCATTGGCGCGCATTTTCTCGTTCTTGATGTGAAATTTCCCTTGGACCGGTGCAATCTGGTCTAAAATCTTCGAATCCCGTCATCAAATTAAAACAGGCTCTTGGGATGTTTTGTCTGCACCACTCGATAATCGGTTTTGTGCAGCATAACGTATGGCCGGGCATGACGAGATGGCGCACAATGTATGGTCCGTCAAAGATTTGGTAGGCTTGCTGTATGATTGGTATGACGGTTTGCCAGTAATCCTCTGCGCCCGTGATCTCTTGCTGGCATGCAGGCAGACACTTGAGATCAAAGACAAATCCATCGATGATGCCATGCATCTCATTGAGCAGATCTGCATCGAAATAGCCGTTGGTATTGAGCAGAATTTGGGGACACTGCTGTCCCATGGTTTGATGCAGTTTTTCGGAGACTTCGAGCACAAACGGGAGCTGCACCGAGGGTTCACCGCCAATCCACTCGAGCGTTTTGGGCATGTTCTTGTTCTGGAAATACTGCGCCAGTCTTTGTGCATACGATTCGGCATCGTGAATGGGCAATCGCCGGGACTCGAAACGAAACCGCTCCGGGCATGTCGGACACGTCAGATTGCATCCTGCCATATTAATGATGAATGCCGGAACGATCGTAATTTCCTCGCCCAAGTGCATAAAATGCTGATAAATCCTAGGGGTGGCGTCGTTACCGCAGAAACCGCATTCGCCTTGGGTGCGGTCGATATGGCATTGGCGCGGGCAGAGGTTGCAGGATTGGAGCCTTTTTTTGAGTGATTTTGGGGGCATGTTGGACATGGCATTTCCCGTAGGATTTTTCATTCTAATTTCTCTTAAATTCGCCTACGCGGCGGGCGGCAGGGGGCGTTCGATTGTGAACTGCAGTTCGCAATATCAAATTCGCTGCGTTTCCCGCGCCGATCGGCGCTCCAACTTGCGTATTTGATTTGCTCACTGTCACCTCACTTCGCACCGTTCACCGAACGGTGCTCATTTCGGCGCCTACAACCCCCGCACGCTTTTTTTATGCCCATCTCATGCCCATAGGTACCCGCCCGTCTCACCATCCTT
>JAGACY010000333.1 GCA_017613855.1 Pseudomonadota bacterium | reverse complement strand
GAAGTGTCTGATTCTGTCCATCTTTTGCAATGAGGGCATTGTATCTGCATGATTGGAGCCTTTGTCCTGTATCATTTATTGATAAAATTGATACTGTTTGTGGTCACGTGCGTTATCAGTGCTTGAGCTATTCTTTTGTGCGTCGTATCCATAAAAGTCCGCCTGTGAATAATAGCATGAACATATTTATGGGGGAAGCTGGTGATTTAGGCATGGCTGCGCACGATTCGGATGATATTGAATTCTCGGTGCAGTATTCAGAATCGGCACATGAGGGATCATTGCAGTCCGTCATGCCGTTGATATTATTATCGATGTCATCATTGCAGATTTCCGGCATGCAGTTGGCAACTGATGCACACTGCGGATCGAGGCAGTCGATGAGGCCATTGCCATTGTCGTCTATTGCATTGGTACAGTTTTCTGGCTGACAATACAATTCTGAACGACATGCGGGCTCCTGGCAGTCAATGAGGCCATTGCCGTTGTTGTCGATAGTATCGTTGCAAATCTCGGGCTGACAGATGGTTTCGGCGGCACATTGCGGATCTAGGCAGTCAATGAGGCCATTATTGTTGTCATCCTTGTGGTTGTCGCAAATCTCTGCGGCGCATACGGTCTGATTGGCGCATGAATCCTCATCGCAATCGATCAATCCGTTGTCATTATCATCTTTCCCGTTGTTGCATATTTCCGGCTGGCAATGGATATCCGAAATACACGCAGGATCCTCACAGTCTGCAAGACCATTGCCGTTATCATCCTTTTGATTGGTGCAGTTTTCGGGTTGGCAGTTTAATGCCTTTGCACAGCTGGGATCCTCGCAGTCTACCAATCCGTTGCCGCTGTCATCGATTGCGTTGTCACAGATTTCATCTGTGCATTGGCACATGGGATCGTCGCAGTCGACGAGTTTGTTACCGTTATCATCTTTTTTGTTAAAACAGTCCTCTGGTGCATTTTTAATTTCATCCCCAACGATACTTGCAATATAAGGAATATGTTCAGAAAGAATGATATATCCAGAATAATCGAAACTTGCTTCACTGGGATCTTTCCAATAAGATCCACATTCGGGCGACATGCCAACGCTCAGTACGCCAATGATGTATTCGATATTATCTTTCTTATAAAATAATGGGCCGCCGGAATCTCCATTGCAGGGGCTGGAAAGATCTCCGCCAACATAATAATTGCCTTGTTCAATAGGATAATATTTAGTCAAATCTTCGCTGGTGCATTCTTTGCTGTTATTTAGGTCAAGCGGACATCTGGCAAAGATTGGCACTTCGGCCTCATATTTATCCCCAGAGGGTATATTGCTCACTTCCATAGAATATTCACGTATACCGAAGCCTACGATGGCGCCAAGTGGCTGGCCATTGTCTATTTCTTCATTGGTCAAATCGAGCTCTTTGGAAATGATTGTCGCTGGTGTTGCAACCAAAGAAGGTACCGGTGTTTTGAGTTTGATAAGCGCGAGGTCTGTTCCTGCGATATCTTCATCAAAATTGCCGATATAATCCGGATGTATCGTGAAGGACTCGATTTCGTATTCATATCGGATATCATTTTCAGATTGTCCGATGCCGATGCGATATTCTTTTTGCAGCACGTCTATCGTGAAATTTGGTAATACAATGCAGTGCCCGGCGGTGAGTACATAATGCGGGGTGATGAGCGTTCCTGTACAATTGGAGGCATAATACACAACCTCCTCCCCCTTCGCATTTGTATATTGATATTTGTGAACCAGCGAAATCACATTGAGTCGGTCATCGCCCGTCACGGGCTTACCATGGACTATGGGGGCCTTAAATTGTGTCAGACTGTCGGGGAGTACCTGGGCATTCCGGGATTCTGTGGCCGTATCACATGCAGAAAGAAGGACGGCTAAGAGAGTGACAATGGTGAGCAGGGATGTCGCTTTCATAAAGTGTGTTTAAGTTTTTTTTGTCTGAGTAAAATGATGATCGTTAGAGATCATGCACGGACATTTCATACCATGGTGTCTGTCTTGCTGCCAGCTTGTGAATTCGGTTTTCTATGTACGAATGCTACCGCCAGCAGGGATAAAAACGCAAGCATCGCCGCAAGAATAAGGGCAAGTGGTAATGGATTGCTCTCTTGATAGTTTGCGGAGCAGGACGTTTTGGGGGCGGATTCCGGATTGGCGGTCGCCGGGGCCGGTACTGGGTCGACAGGATTGGCGGCTGACGGCGCTGGTACTGAGTCGGCAGGGGGCGCAGACTGGGGTTCGATATCCTTCAGTTCCGGTTCTGGAAGTTTTGCCGGGACGTCTACTTTTTTAGGTGTTTGTTCGGCGCAAGTCTTTTCATAATTGCATTCGAACGCCGACACTCCGGCGCATCCCCATCCTTCAGTCACAGTATTATCTAAATTAAAGCTCCAGTCTTTTTTATCGCAATTGTAATATTGAAAACAGTTCTTGCACTTTTGTAACTGAGGTGCCAGCTCCCTGATACGGTCGAACTGTCCATTTTTTCTAGCTTCATGAATGGCATTTTGAACGCAGGCTTCCTCGAAATTGCATGTTTCCGGCGTCACCAACTTGCAATCCCCACTCAGAACAATTGGATCACTGGTCATGACTTTTTTATCACAATCGTATTCTTCGAAACACCTTTTACATAATGGCATTGGAAACGGTTTTATTTTTTCGCATTCACGTTCAAAAGAACATTTATTCTTTAAGCATTGCTCATATTCAATATTTGGAACCTTATCCTCGCGCGGATTATCTTGTTTCGTCACACAATTGTAGTTTAGAAAGCGAAAACACCAGGAACAGTTCGAGGATCTTCTGGGAACCACATCGGCAAATGCAACAGAGCATGATGCCATGATAGCGAGGAACAATAGGCCGGAAATGATAATCCAATGCGATTTAGAATTCATGGTGTTTGCTCCAGGTTTTTTATGGCGATAATTTGTTATATGCGATTCAGGTTGTGCCATTTGGCGACAGTCTCAGCGCCCTCTCCTATTTTATTGATTTTCTTTCGGAAGGGGGTGAGGGGGAAACTCTTTCTTTTGGCACAAAAGAAAGGGTCTCCCCCTCGATTACTTACCCTATCGGCTCAAAATCGGCGGCACCATGTTTGCACAATGGGCAGATGATATCATCTGGCAGCGTATCGCCTTCGTAAATCCAACCGCAGACCTTGCAGACAAAGCCTTTTTTGCCTTCCTTTTTCGGTTTGGGTTTGACGTTGGCCTGATAATAGGAATAGGTCATCGTTTCGACCTGGCTGAATGTGCGGGCCTCGGTAATTTCGCAGATAAACATGCCATGCGTGTCGAGATCGACATACTGTACAACCTTGAGCGACATCATGGCATTGATATATTTAGGTAAAAATGCAAGCCCGTTGTCGGAACGCAGAATTTCCCATCCCGCAAATTTATCGGCATTTCGGCCACTCTGGAAGCCGAAATTCTCGAAGACAGAGAAGGGCGCTTCGATGGACAGGCAATTGACATTCATGATGCCTGTATTTTTAATGACATCATGAGAATAGTTTTGTTTATTAATGGTGACGGCAATCCGATTGGGCGTATTGGTTACCTGCGTGACGGTATTGACGATGAGGCCGTTGTCGCGCTTGCCATCGTTGCTGGTGACGACATAAAGCCCATACCCGATGCGGAAAAGCGCCGTGAGATCATTCTTGTTGGCGGTATCTTCTTTTTGGGCAATATATTCTTCGCAGAGCTCCTTGACGAGTGCATCCAGTTGGGCTGTGCTGTTCTCGTCGAGGGCAGATTTGATTTGTACCGTCGTATCTGTAAATGTAATATTTTTGCTCTTTTCGAACATGCCGCGCATGGTTTTGGCGGCCAGTGGTGCCCATGATCCGTTTTCGATGAGGGCAACTTTGCGGTTCTGGAAATTCCGGTCGAGCAGATGATGAATATATTCTTTCATAAAAGGAAAGATATCTGCATTGTAGGTCGTCGTCGCCAGAATGAGTTTATTATATTTAAAGGCATCGGCAACGGCCAGGGCCTGGTCGCACCGGGCCAGATCATGCACGACGACTTTGGGACATCCCGCTTTGCGGAGCTGATTGGCCAGTTTTTCGACGGCATCTTTGGTGTGCCCATAAACGGAGGTATAGGCAATGACAATGCCCTCTTCCTCGGGCGTATAAGATGACCATGTCTGATAGAGTTTAATATAATCGCCAAGATTGGCATCGAGCACCGGCCCATGGAGCGGACATATTTTCTGTATATCGAGCGCAGCGGCTTTTTTGAGCAGTGCCTGGACCTGTGCGCCATATTTGCCGACGATGCCGATATAATAACGGCGCGCTTCGTCGGCCCATGGCTCTTTGATATCGAGTGCGCCGAATTTGCCGAACCCATCGGCCGAAAACAGAATTTTATCTTTGGCATCGTAAGTGATAATCACTTCGGGCCAATGTACCATCGGGGCCGTGACAAACGTGAGCGTATGTTCGCCAAGTTCGAGTGTGTCGCCTTCGCCAACCATTTTGCGGCGATCGGCGTAATCGTTGCCGAAGAAATTCTTCATCATCGGGAAGGCTTTGGCCGAAGCGACGACCATTGCCGAAGGATATTTGTCGAGGAAAGCGGCAATATTGGCCGAATGATCGGGTTCCATGTGCTGCACGATGAGATAATCGGGCTGGCGGCCGCCTAGTGCGGCATGCACTTTGTCGAGCCACTCTTGGGTAAAGTTCCGGTCGACCGTGTCCATGACTGCAATTTTCTTGTCCAGAATGACATACGAATTGTAAGCCATCCCGTTGGGAACGACATACTGCCCCTCGAAAAGATCGATCTTATGGTCATTGACCCCCACATAAACAATGTCTTTGCTGATGTTCATAATACCACTCGCTATTCCCATGGGATGTTTGTTATGAAACTCATGCGCGTGCATGAATGCCGGCGCATATTATCTGTAAAGTTCGTTTTTTAAAAGACTGAATGATTTGAGATAACAAAATGATGTTACTACTTGCCGGGGCTTTGCCCCGGATCCCACCAAAGGTCTGAGACCTTTGGAATCCGCATTGTTTTAATTGATGAATACTTACGTTTTTACTAACCAGTGCGAAATGGGGCCCCTCCCCCATTCCGAAACCAAATAATACATTATCTTATGTTTAGCGTGTTTAATCATTAAAAGAGTCAAGCACCGTGGTGAATTAATATTTGATTCTGGCAGCAGCTCTCATGCCTTTTTTTTGTCAGGGGGCCGAGCCCCCTGCGGCGCTATCGCTTGCGCATTCCGGCGCGCGCGATACGCGCCTACCCCCGATGCGGGGTTCCACCCCGCAACGCCCCGCATCGTCATTCCCGAATTGGATGCAAAATCAATTTTAGGTGAGGCGTATGGCTGCAAGCCATAGCCGAAACGGGCAAAGCGTATGGCCGAAGGCCATAGCTTGCCCATCCATAATATATGGCTGATGTATCGCAGGTTATCGTTCGTATTTCTTATGCCTTATGCTTACTGTCACATGAAGAACTGAACGCAGCTTGCGGCTGAATCATTATGTTTTTTTTGATTGCTGATTTGTGTCTTCTATTTAAACAGCGTAAAATCGCTGTACCCTATATTATACCATCGCTCGGATCATTATCTTCATTCCTCACAATTCATTCCTTGAATTGATGATATACGAGAAAGTGAACTGAATTCTATGGCAAGTTCGGCACCTAATTGGGCGTGTTATATTTACAGATTATTCAAATCATTAGAATTTATGCCATGATCAAAAATGCAAAAGATCAGCTGAAAGATCATGTTTGCAGAACACAGACAGAATGGTTATTTAAAAATCGTTGGCGCGATGGGCGACGTCAAAAAACAGGAGGGCAAAATGGCGCGAGGCACGAGAGGCAGATACATGACCCAGAAAATGATGAAAGGCGCAAACCGGCTCGTCGAATTGTGTATCCAATCCATGTCTCCGAATGTGGTGGCCGATGTGACGGCTCGCGCACGCATTTTACCAGAATCCATCGATTGGACATTCTGTGATAATTGGTTCATTGGCTACCGGGAGGAAGGCCTGGACAAACTGACAAATGCTGTTAAGCGACCGGACGACTGGGGTGTAGGATGCGAGATAGAATCCGAGTATGGACGGCGTTTCTGGACACATGAGGGAATGCTCGGACGATTGAGAGGGTTGTCTGCCTGTCAGGCATTTGCCCAGGGATCGCTCGTTGATAGATTAGAGCTGTTTATCATATCCGAAGTTAATATTGCGTTTCTCGATTTTCGAAAAGTCTTTCAATATATTTATGGTGTGAATGATATCGAATTATATTCAGCATTAAAGGAATTGATTAGGCGCGCAGACATTGCCATTGCCTCGGTGCACAATTGCGATGAATATGCTGTCGGGCCGTTTACGCTGCATGCGGCTGCCTGCAGCAAAGAAGCATGCATGGGCTGCTATCTGGATGAAAGTGGCAAACCGCTTGCCAGGGGCACATGGTATGATGTCATGTCAATGAAAGCGCTTCAATTGGATGGCCTTTTGATGCACATGTTTGCCGGTTGTCTCGACAATTTAAGGGATGACAGGGAATGTCAAATCGTGCCGTTTAATGTGCTGAAACAATGCTATGAAGTAAAAAATGGGCCTTTGGACAATTGCTGCGGATATCTGCATGAACTCATGATGATAAAGACGCGCAATATCATCGCGGATGATTATGATGTTACACAGGGTGAATTTGAAAAACGACTCAGGTTTGTACAATCACTCGATAATTCTATGCATTTGCATATCCGGCGCATTCAGAAGGCTGCGCATAGTGGCAGCGACCCAGATGAATATATGTATATCATGAATACCCCGAATATCATTCCTGTGTGTGATGAAACCGCCGATGAATCCGATATTGAAAAGGCTATACAATTGCTCGAAAAGAACATGGATTCATTGCGCAGGGATAAGAAAACCGGAAAAGTGATTAATGCCGAAAAGGTGCGCTTTGTATTCAATGAAATTCCAAAGGTGTTCTCATTAAAGAGTTTGTATGAAATCTTCGAAAGATTTGACACAGAGGCAGAAGTCGTCAGGCGCGATGTACGCTCGTTGTGCAAAAAAGGGCAGATTATTGCCATTGAACGCGGCATGTACTGTTCTAAAGAATATGCCGATGATCATTTTGTAAGAATTGGCCGCAATCCTTCCGAAGAAGAAACTATTCTCGAAAGCTGTGTCAATACAGCTATGAAAAATCTCGCAACTGCCATGGATCTTTTAAGCAAGTCACTTTCCAATTTGACTGGCAATAATGAATGTATGACAGACGATAACGGATGTTTGGAAGATGACGGTGAGTCCTGAAAAACAATAATATTCTGCTCTGAGTACAATTTAATGCCTTAAATGGCGATTACAATTCAGCTGAAACGAAGTCTGCGGCTGAGAAGGATAGATCTATATTTGGGGAGGGAAAAAATGCGTAAGACAAAACAATGCAAAGCATGTAAGGAAGAAATTGATGCAAAGGCCATCAAATGCCCGCATTGCCAGGCAAAACAGACTGCCGGATGTGCAAAAATATTTCTGCTGATCTTTCTGGGTTTTATTTTCCTTTGCTTCATTTCTGTCTGCATTTCCAAAACTGATAACGGCGATTCAAGTGTAAGTACGTCGTCAGGGACTGGTGCAGCCAGTGAACAGGGGACTGCAGTTATTAAATATGGATGGAAATACTCGGAAAGCAAAGACGATTTTGATGGCAAAGAAACAAAAATTTGTATTATCCATTCCAACGATGGCATTAAAGTTGGCTTCGGAACTGAGAAACCAGTTTTTAAAGTCAGACAGCGCAATAAAAAAGAAATAGATATTATCGTTCATGCAGACGGTGCTGTTTTTGGTCATCCGGAGGGGGACAACAAAGTGAGGGTCAAATTTGATGATGAAGAACCATTCAAAGTAGGATTTGACGGTGCGGCTGACAGTTCTTCTGACACAATCTTTTTGCGTTCCACATCAAAGATTATATCCAAACTCAAAACTGCTAAAAAACTTACACTAGAATTGCCTGTATTTATGGAATCCGGTCAACGTGCAAGTTTTGATATTGAAGGGTATAATGAGGTGTGCAAGTTTTAACTAGGGACGAATACGCCTATACATCCTTCACCGCGCAATAAAAATACGTCAATGCGGCTTTGAATCGAGAGGTCGAAAATATATTTATAATGCCCAATATTGAGAAAAATAATTGGCCATCAAAAGTTGGTAATCACCCCTCAGAGTTGTACTGCCGTCTTAGTGTAAGCGAGTATAAGCTCTGATGCTTATGGTGCAGATCGTGCTTTGAGTTCATTCCGCTGTAACCTGGGCACCCGGGATTGGAGAGGGAACCAGCTTCTCGTAACATTCCTGAAATTTTCGGTCGATCATAAATTCTCTGTAAACAAGATATAAATAATTGGATTCGTAACATAATTCGCATGTCACAGGGAAAATCATACGAACGGTTGTAATTGGCGAACCCATGGGTTTGCTCTTTTTAAGGTCGAAATGTTTGAGCAAATCGGGGTCATCCAATACAAGTTCTTCCCATTGACGATCAGCTGTTTTGCGTACATGGATCAAAGATGCGTTTCCTTTCGGCTGTGCGATATCTGCCCCGTACCAGATGGGTACATTTAATTGCAGCCTTATCTCTCGCGGATAAAATATTCCGAAAACATTCGGTGAAGCATCATCCAGAGCGAGCAGGAGGATATATTTTCCGGTTTCATCGCGTCTGACATAGAGTTTTATGGGCTCTGGATGATCTGTATCTGCATTGGCCGGAGAGTGTATTCCGGGGGCTGTGAGCAGACAGTAATCGGTTGTATCGGCATTCATATTGGAGGTATCCAGCGTTGAAGGAATGAGCGGATTATTCCTGTGCGATGTAATCCTGTACAGGGTATTGGCAACATCCTTAAACATGGATGCATTGTCTTTGTCTACTGGAATGGCATAATAATTATCATGCATAATGAGCAATTCGATTTCAAAGTGATAAGATTCATTAATCTGTTTTGCCAATTCTTTATGTTCTTTGAGCAATTGTGCTGTTTTTAGCTGAGTCTGATCTGCCTGGTGTACAGTATTATCTGGAGCGTTCCGGTTTGGAGCGGGTTTGGGCCAGTCGATGGCAAACGTGCATATCAAGCCGACAAGAATGACGAGTACAACCGGGATGAGAAATAATACTTTCGACGGTTTTGAATTATCCGCTCCTTGTTCTGCCTTGGCGGATGATGCATACTTTTCATTGTGAGAAAGATTATCCGTTAACGAAGCGCCGCAGAATTGGCAAGCTGCGGTTTCGTTGTCCGTCCATTGTTTGCATTTGGGGCATTGTATCTGCATATTTTAGTCCTTTATACGGTCCTGCTGCCTTTCACCTACCCGAATATAGGTAACGCCCCATTGATACATTACCGTGGGACTTCGTAGGATGTATCTGTCGAATTATTCTGATAATATGGGAGCTCTGCTTTAAAGATGAACCATAATGTCGCGAGTGCAATGAGAATGATAATGATAAATATGATATAGAGTATATTTTTTGCTATTTTTCTTCTTTTTAGAATTTCTCTGCCTGTGGTTAGCATTCCGTTGAGAATAACGGCCCTGTCCTGTTGGGTATTGATGATGGATTCAGCCTTGTCGCGCTGGCCGGTGCTATACAGTTGGTTGAGGTCTATGGGGTCCTCGGTCTTGGATGAATTTGGAGATGCGGAGGGCGTTTTGAGTGATTCACCGCATCTGGAACATGAATCCTTCTCTGAATTTGTCCATCCTCCGCATTTCGGACACTGTATTTGCATGACATGCTCTCCCTTTGTGGGCAATGATATATCAGCGAAGTAGTTTTGCCCGCGTTCGCTGTTATTGTTACAACTTGGCCAGGTTTTGGACTTTTATCATCGAATATGCATTTGGCGGGGTCCGGGGCAGAGCCCCGGGAATAGTAACTGGTTATGACTGGCTTGTTGCCTGAACCTATTCTGGTTCTGAAGGCACAAGTAGATTATAACATAGCTTAAAATTGCTGCTTAATACAAATTCTCGATAAACAAGATAATAGTACTCGGTGCAGAGTTCGCAGGCAGTGGGGAAAACCATGCGAATGGTCGTCAAGGGTTGGTTGGGCGGTTTGGTTTTCCCAAGATCGAGTGCTTGGAGTAACTCGGGATCGTTGATTTCCATTTCTGCGCGTTTGGATTTCCCTTTGTTACGCACGATCATCATAAAATTACTCAATTTGGGGGACATATCATCGATACCATACAAAACAGGTATGGATACCTTGCTGTTTTCGGCTGGATTATAATCGATCCCAAAGGATTCGCGGTCTGATAGATAGACTCTTAAAAAGGCTTTGTATTCGCCGTCTTCGTTGCGTCTTACAATGAGCATGTATGATCCCAAAGATTTCTTTTCTAAATGGTTGGGCGTCATAGCAGAGGGAACGGAAGTCATACAATAATAGGTTTTGTCAACTTTGGGGCCCAGTACCCGTTCGTCAAAAGTCGAAGGAATCTCGTTATGATTGTCACGCTGAGAATGTATCTTGTAGAGTGCTTGGGCATGTTCTTCAAACAAAACGTGTGATGCATTGCGGGAGAGTGGGATGGCATACATGTGATTGCGTGCAATCAGTTTTTCGGCATCATTGTTTGATAAAACCATGAGTGAATTGGCTGTTGCCTTGTCACGCCGGATCATCTGCTCTGCTGGAGATTCTATTGGGGCCGATATTTTGTCATTCGATGCTATCTGCGAAGAATCCGGCGCATTAGCTGCCATTTTAACCACGCTGCCCCACACGAACATAAGCAGAATCAATCCACTGAATATTATCGTGACGACCTTGATGGATTGTGGGGAAATGGACGATTTTGTGATTGTATTATTTTTATATGGTTCGTTGGATGGCTGCGGCGCAGGAGGGGCGTCCGGATCATCTGTGAGTGTGGCACCGCACAGTTGGCATATACCTTCTTCAGAATCCGTCCATTGTTCACATTTGGGGCATTGTATCTGCATTACAGTTAAAATTCCTTATGGTCACAGCCTAATCGTACAAGCTTCTATAATGGGTTTGGGGGTGGAGTATTCCCCTTCGACGATGAACTCTTTAGTCAATGGATAGATGCGATGAATAATATAACGATTGCCTTTTCGATCCTTGATTTGCATGACAATTCTGAATTTATCGCGTCTGAACATTTCCGCGTAGGTGTGTGTATCGACATCAAAAGAATAATAGGTATCACTTATCTTTTTAAGTTTGGATTGACTGAATGTGTCGTTGTCAAATCCATACAGTATTGGGCTGTCAGCTACGGGAATTGCCGTGTAGATGCTGCCCAGCTCAAAATAATGAGTCGCTCCCTTGGTGATGATAAATTGACTTTTGTTGTCAGCATCGGGTTTTCGAATATAGAGAGAGAGTGAATCCGTATTCGGTCCGATAGATCGGCCGTAGCATCCCTCAAAGCCACGCATGGCAGAAACCGATGAAGATGAAATCGAATACGAATGCCAACCGGCGTCATTGTTAAGCTTGACTTTCTTTTTGCCGATTTTTTGATAGATATCCACACTCTGGCACTCATGCCGGGTAATATGCTCATTGTACATATCTTGCTGTTTTTTTAGGTGTGTGGCTTCATCCTGCATTACAAAAGCGATGTCTGCATCTGTATTTGACGGTATGTCATCCAGAGCTATCAGGCGAATGTCAAAAGGATACAGACATGCTTGTTCCTGATATGCGTTTTCTCTTTTGTATATATTCTCGTTTTCCGGTCCTTTAAACAGCACTTTGGGAGAGTCTTTTTCGATTTCCTCTTTGTTTTTGTTATAATTCAATACACCTATCACCACGAAAAATGTTCCCAGAATGACGATAGCTGCGCTGATTAATTTGATTGTATGGGATAGACGTTTTTTGTTCTCTTCGGATCGCTTCTTATCTTCTTCTGTTGGCTCTTTCTTTTTATTGGTTTGTGGTGCGAGATCTGAGAACGGATCACCACCGCAAATGGGACATTTCCCATTATTGGTATCTATCCAGTCGTTGCAATGGGGACATAGTATCTGCATGCGAATTATCGGCGTTTAAATATTAATTATCTATGGCACTCTTTGATTTGCCAAATATCATAAACTCTATGATTAAAAGAAGAAATGCAATGACAAAGAAGGTCTCAGAGTCAAGTACCATCGCAAGTATCGCACTCAAAAGCAG
The DNA here is from genome assembly GCA_017613855.1 of Pseudomonadota bacterium. Next base: position 1,227 of record JAGACY010000333.1, on the reverse strand, counting down.
AAGACCCCCAACTGAGGCTCCGGCAATGGCTTTGATATGTCGTATTCTGCGTTGATGTGCTATCACCTGCGCATCTTCGCAGATGATATCTTTTTTTTGAATATGACCGTCGGCATTCTGATTTGAGGTATCGTCATCATAGAGCGATGCATTACATGCGCTGCACACGCCGGTATCGCTCTCTGTCCACTGTTTGCATTTTGGGCATTGTATCTGCATAGTAGTTCCTTATCTGATATGACTGAACTGATCGCGACGCGGTCGTATCATGATGCCGATGCTCATTGCAACGCATCCCAGTATGCACAACCATTTCATAGCCCACCAATACCCCAGTGCAACGCAGAATGCTGCAATGAAGAAGAAAAAAAGGCGAAATGCTGTTTTAATACGTTCTTTTTTGCGTTCAACAAGAAATTCTTTGACGGCATCTTCTGGATTTTGCTTTGGCGGGACTGCCAACGCGGTACCTTGTTCATCCATGGATGTTCCGGGAATTGGCAATTCGTTGTATTTGCTATCGACCTCTTTATAAGCAGGCGTATGATTGAGTGCATTTTTCTGCGCTATATCTGGCGAAACCGCCGAATTCAGGTTAACATCGTAGAGGATGAAGCCGCATGCTGGGCATGCCATATCTGTATCCTCAATCCATTGGTTACATTTGGGACATTGTACTTGCATGGATTTGTGAGCTCTTTAGAGTGCAGGAAGGGGTGGACAGGATTTGTTATAAGATTTGGGACTTTGATATTCACCCTCTTTAATTAAAGAATCGACCAGTGGAAAAACTCGGTAAATGATATAATTGTTGCCTTTGCGATCCTGGATGTGCATGACAAGTTTGAATGTATTGTGATTTTGCATTCCTTCATAGATTTGTTTAGTGACATCGATTGAATAATAATCAGTCTCTGAAGATTCATCTTCCAATTTTTGCAGTGCAGATAGTGAAAAAGGCTCTTCGTCGAGGCCATACAAAATTGGGCTTTGATCGACAGGAATGACAGAATACATCGTATCCAGCTCGAAATAGTGGGATCTGTGGCTGTCGATAACGAACTGGTAGTTATGATTGGGTTGTGGCTGAATGCGATAGAGCATCAACGTATCAGTGGTTGGTCCGAAGGCATGTGCGTAACAGCCTTCAAAACGAGCATAGAATGATTTTCGATAGGGATCTTCGGCATGATAATACCATCCGGCATCATTATTTCTTCTGACTTC
>JAGACY010000332.1 GCA_017613855.1 Pseudomonadota bacterium | reverse complement strand
AGGCCGGTATTGTTTTTCGTGCGACAGATCTCAATCTTGACAGGGATGTGGCTATAAAAATCCTTTCGCGTGAGGCCGTCCGTGATCATGATACGCTGCGAAAATTTGAGCAGGAAAGCCAGATACTTCGCAGGCTTCATGCGCAGAATACCGTGTTCTTTTACGATTGTGGCAGGACAACTCAGAATTTGCCCTATATCGTGATGGAACTGGTTCGCGGTCAGCAGCTCAAGGATTTATTATTTAATGAAGGGCGTCTTTCTCCAAAGCGAACCGTAGCCATTTTGGTTCAGGTTCTTTCGGCTCTGTCGGAAGCCCATCAGTTTGGGTTCATCCACCGTGATCTGAAGCCGGGCAATATTATGCTTTGTACGAGGCCGGGATTTCCGGATGATTTCGTCAAGGTGCTCGACTTCGGTATTGCCAAATTTGTCTTTGATGACAGTTCCACGACGGGTGATTTTGCGGGCACACCTAAATACATGCCTCCCGAAGTTTTTAGAAACGAGCCGGTTACCATGGCTGCCGATTTGTATTCGGTGGGATGTATTGCTTATGAAATGCTGACCGGGGTTGCGCCGTTTGATGGTGACACCTTCCATGTGACGGTTTCGAAGCATCTTTTTATGACGCCGCGCAGTTTTCCATCGGATGTGGAACAGTATCCGAATCTTGTGGCAACGGTTTTTAAACTGCTCGAAAAAATGCCTGAGAATCGTTTTACGACGGCTCAAAAGGTGATTGATGTACTCGAGCATTGGAGTGAGCCAGAGCTGATCCCAGAGTTGGTCGGATGTCGTCTTAAAGGTGACGATGCCCAGACTGGCAATTTCTTTGACGAAGATGCTTCCGGTTCTGTGCCGGCGCTGGATATTCCGGAGGATGTGGCAGAATCCCAGACGGTACCTTTTATACCGACGATGGCAATGAATGGGCATGTCTCGTTTGAGGAAGAGAAGCCCATAAACCCCTTAAAGCCTTTGCCGTCGAAGTTTCCGGAAAAGCGCGCCAAATGGGTGCTCCCTCTCATCATTGCCGGTGCGGTCATTTTGGTCGTCGGGGTGGCGTTTGCTATTATTTACGGCTTTCAGCCGAAATTATGGGAGAGCATGTTTGGTCAGGAACAACCTGTAGAAAAGGAAGATCCCTCTCTCCCTTCTGCAGAGAGTTCTGCACCTGCAGCTGCACAATCACCGTATTATGAACTGGCCAACTCCACTTCGACGATTTCTATGAAATCGTCATTGGATGCGGTGGCATTTGGTATGCAGTCCGGAGACAGCCTGATGAATTTGGGGCGTGTGCCTGACGCAGAAAATGAATTATCTGAGACTGGTGCGCCTGGTAACTCAGATTCCCTTAAGAAAAAGTCTCAAGACGATGCTGCGGCTGGACCTGGCTCCCCGGATGGGAATGATCAGGCTGATGAAAATGCTGAAGATTCGGACACTCCGCGCAAAAGAAGACACAGACACAAAAAACAGACATCCGATACACCTCCGGCTGAAAAACTGGAAAAGTTTACACTGATGATGCGCTATTCTCCGGATTTTGCTCAGGTCAGTTTCGTGAATTCGGAAGGGTCGTGCCAGCCTGGTTTGTGCAAGGTTCGGACAACTTCAGATACTGCTCCGGCCAGAATTGTGGTGTCTGCCAAAGGATATAAGAGCAAGAGTGTGTTGCTGACTCAAAAGGTTGCCAGTTTAAAAATTGAACTCACTGTTGATCCGAACTAACTTAGTATAGGAATTGGCATGGCTTTGGACATTATTTTACTTGCCGTGCTCTTTGTTTGGGCAGTCTTTGGCTATCGCAAGGGTTTTATAAAACAGATCTTTACGCTTGCAGGGATTATTCTCACGATCCTGGGGGCCGCGGCATTGGCCGATTTGCTTGAGCTCATTTTAACCAAGGATCTGGGACTGATCATCGGGCACAATGTGCGCTTTTTTCTCATTTCTGCAAGTGCGGCATGTATCTATATTGTTTGTTATGCCCTTGGGCGCTTTTTACATAATACACTCGTTAAGGGAATTCCTATTGCCGAGAAGACAAACCACATTCTCGGAGCTGTATTGGGAATCCTTCAGGCGTGTTTGGTGCTCTATTTTGTCCTTTGTATCGGAAATGTCATCGAAAAAAGGATAGAAGATCATTCACCCGGCATTCATCAATTCTTAACTCAAAGCCAGGCGTATCAGATTTGTTCTCACAATAACCTGATCGAGAATTTCGATTTCTTTACGCGATGGAAAGAAGCTTCAGCCGGCCAGCCTATCCCAAAAATTGAAAATATTGAAAAGAACCAGACATCTGAGGGTAAAACCAATCCATGAGAAATCATCGCCTTTATCTATCTGTTGTGGTGGCATCCCTGCTGTTGTTTGCGTGTCATTCGGGAGGGCCGGTGACGCAGGAGAATACTGAGCCAAAGGATGAAAGCCAGACCGCTCACACACAGACCGTTGAAACGACTCAGAACGCCGAAGAACTGGCTCAGAACAATATACATTCTCCGCTGGACAATCTAAAAAAACTGGAGCCTGCAACGCGTCAGGAACGCGATGATATTCGTGAAATCTATACTCAGTTTAAGAATGCAGTTCTTTCCTATCATGGGGCGGAGGCTGTGTCTTTGCTGTCTCAATCCTCGCTTCAGTATTATGACAATATTCTGGTGGCTGCCAGAACGGCCATCACGTCGCCAAATGATTATAAAATATTGGAAAAACGCCTCTCTCCATCCATCCATGCCACTGCTGCCATGATGGTAAAACGACTGGCTCCGAGTTTTATACTTTCTGCGAATGCGTCTCAGCTTTATGAAACGGCATTCAATCAGGGATGGATTGGGTATAAAACGCTGACGACCGCATCGGTGGATAATCTGACGGCCTATGAAAAGAATGGCAAGAGATACCTGATCGGCAATTTTTATTATGCCAACGCCAAACCTACCGAAGATCCGTCGTACATCGGTTTTGAGTACGAAGACAATCGATGGAAAATTGATCTGGTTCCCATCTTTATTGCCATTGACTTTGATATTCTGCATGGACAACTGCTCAGAAGTGTCGATTCAGAACTTTCTTTTCAGGCGACAATTGATGCGGCAAATGATGCAGAAAAACCCGAGAACTGGCCTTTAAATTCCTACAAAACAGACGGGTTCTCCGTTCGGTTCCCAAGAGCTCCTTTGTTTGTCGATAATCAGGGAGAACGAATCTATACTTCGCAGGATTATCGTTATGGGCAATTCGATGTCCGCGTTAAATATTACGATGCCAATTCCCAGGAAACCGCTTTTTACCTTAAATCAGAACGTGATCGTGCCATCGGTTCATTTGTACGTTCCATAGGAGGACAGGATCTGCAGTGTTCGCTTCACAATATGGGGACGAATACACTGATTGCATGCGATTTTAATGTGCCCGCCCATGACTCCAAGGGACGCAGCGCCTGGATCTTTACCCCGGACAGACAATACCAATTGCTCAACATCGCACGGACGGATCAGTTCGATCCTGAGGTCGTTGGCACATTTATGAACAATTTTGCGTTTGGGACGGAGTAAGCAGTTAGCAGTTAGCAGTTAGCAATGGGGGATTCTCAAGGTTATTTCTAAAGAATGATAGTTAGTGTAGCTTTAGAAGCACAATTTAGGCATTGTCATTCAACTGCTCACTGCTAATTTTGTATACCATTCACAATGATCTTCAGCGTCGCCCTTTAGTTTTGCATTCCAATATTCCGCATTCCACATTCCGCATTTCGCATTCAAAGTATCACCAATTGAGTTCGACTGGGACCATCATAAGTCCCTGTTCACCCTTGACTGTGACGGGTACCTGCATCGAATGCCCGGACTCATCAGAAATGACGAAATTGAGCTTAGCACCGGGTTCCTGCTGCCGATAGATATAGGGCAGGGATCCAAGTCTGATGAGAGAGCCATCCGCCAGTGAGGAGAGGTAAATGCTGGTATTGGGGGGCAAAACATGTGGAGATATGACGACATCCACTCCCTGTGTGTCAGCCGGTATGAGTTCAGGGATTGCAAATAAATCGACGGGCTCGTGGTATTGTGCAAGTTTATAGGTAATAAAAATGGTCAAAATGATGACGATGGCTGCACCAATCCCGGCAATGGCATAAGGGTGTTTGAATTTGACATGGCTTTTCTTTTTTCTTTTTTCGGAAGACCTGGCCGGCACAGGGGAAAGCCATGATTTTTCAGCCTGACGTGCTTTTTCCCTGTCTGCGTCGGTGCAGTATGCTGAGAATCTTGTGAGGAAGTCTGCTTCGGTATCTTTTTGCGGGGATTGGAGTTTTTCCATCACCACATCATTGAGATCATCGCTGATTTCAATGCGCTTGGAAAGCGGAAGCGGTGTCGCCTGGAAGATAGAGAAAGCTGCATCGCACAAATCCCTGTCCTCACTAAAGAAAGGATGCTGTCCGCAAAGGGATTCGTACATCACGACAGCGAGATTGTAGATATCGGGACAAAATCCCTCGGGAGGCGGTATCAGGGCCAGGCTTTCGGATTTTGGCGAAGAATCTTCGAGTTCGGGCTGCAGCAGCAGCTCCTGAATGCTGTCATCGTTTAATGAAAGATCATTTTCTGATGTCTGGGCACTGGCATTCTTGGCTTCAGAAGCCGAATTGTCCGGTTCTGGTGAAGTCTCTTCCTTTTCGGCAGCGTCGGTGGCCTTCGGTACCTGATCCGATGAGAGTGTGATTCTGTGTCTTGCATATTCCCAGGGGGGGATGTGGCGCATGAATTCTGCAGAAATGGGGACATCCTTAATGGTGAGGATCTCGTTTCGGTGCAGTCCAATGCCGAGCGGTCCCGTGATGATTTCGAATCTGTCTTCATTGAGGATGAAAATATTGTCCGAATCGAGGCAAAGATTATCAAAGCCGGATTGATGGGCGGATGTGATGATGCCGGTGAGTTGATCGAGCAGGCGCAGAGCCTGCCAGGTATCGAGCGGACCATGGGCTCTGAGCCATGCCCTCAGTGTGATGGCCCGAATGGAATCCGTCACCACAAAGCTGAACCCTTCGCTTGTGCCATAATCCAGAACACGCAAGACATGAGGCTCAGCAATGGCGCGGTTTTTGAGCATGGCGTCGTCGAGACGTTTTGCCGTATCTTCGGCGACTTTAATGTCATTGCCGTAGGCGGCCATCCAGACCAGGACGCGGTTGCCAAAGGGCTGTTCGTTAGCCTGGTAAACCGTAAGAAGGGGCAGTTTCCTGTATGTACCTACAATATCGTAGTAATGCTGCAGGGCAAGTGTGGTACCTTCGAAAGAGTGTGACATGATGCTATGTATAGGTAATGAGTAATGCGCAATGCACTATGCGCAATGCGCGATTATTTCACAGAATGAGTTGGTAAAATCTAAAGAAACTGAGGCTGCTGGTCTGTATTCAGTTGAATTTTCTGCGTTTTGTTGCAGGTTCAGGTGAAAACAGAAATCAGCCTGCGGCTGAATAGTTATCTGAATTCTACCATTAATTATGGTATTGGTGAAAAAAAGGGAGAAAAGCGGCGTATGCCGGCAGGCATAGCCGCTTTGCCGGTGCGTATTGGCCGTCAGGCCGATAGCATCCGGCGGCGCATGCGTATTGATGTCAGGCAATAGCGGCGCCATCTGACAAAATAACGCTCGGAAACAGGCTGCAGATGGCTGGTCTATTGGTTCTATGTGTGGTTGTGGGTGGGGGATAAAGACAGAAAATTCGATGAAACAGGCTAAAAAACAGGCATTTTTGTAAAAAATTTGCGGAAAGTCGCAGAAATGTGTGCTAAATTAATCGGCGTTGTCTTTGGGAGACTTTGGAGAAATCATGGATTTGAAATCAAAACTGGAATCGCTGAAGCGATTTTATGCAGAAATGCCGGGCAAGGACTATTTTGAACTTCTTGGCATCGAACGAACTGCCTCAGACAGCGAGGTGAGAAGTGCCTATTTTGGGCTGATGAAAATGTATGGTGCGGATTATTTTCGTCAGGTAGAGAATTCCAAAGATCGCGCAATCATTGAAGAAGTCAACAGAGTACTTCGGGCGGCATACGATACGTTAGGCAAATCGGCAAAACGCGAAGAGTATCTGAACAGCCAGAAGAAGGACAGTGGCGCGCCTAATCCCGAAAAAGGTATTGATATTGCTACAGTTTTTGAAGCTGAGCAGGCTATGACGCAAGCTAAGTCACTGATAGAACGCGGCGAATTCAATGTTGCGAAGCAGCGTCTTGAAAAGGCCAAATCCATTGATCCCAACTCGGTTGAAGTGCGCGTTCGTCTCGCTTATGTCACTTATATGCTCATGGAGGTCGGCTCAAATGGAAAGCGCAGCTCTTTGGCTGTGAAGGAAATCACTGAGCAGATCGAGAGTGCCAAAGAAGAACTTCCGGTTGCCGATTATCTTTACGAATACCTTGGGGATATCGCCAAAATTGAAGGTGAATCGCAGAAAGCGCTTACACACTACAAGCAGGCACTAAAGCTGAATAGCGAGAATGTTCGGGCACGCCGGGAAGTCATGCTGATGGAAAAGCGCAAGAATGATTCGACTGGCAAGCCTAATGCCGGGAAAAAGGATGATTCCAATAAAGAGGAACCAACCACGTTTTTGGGAAAACTTAAGGCTCTGTTGAATAAAAAATTATAGATTTCCGAGGATTTCATATTCAAAAAAGGAGATGGCAGGCACAATCGTCAGCTTAATTGAACTGGATTGCGTGATTCCCCAATGGTGATGGGCGAAAAATGTGATTCATTGTCACGTGGTTGTATTCAGGTTTTCTGTAACAGAGAACGCGGTTTGTTCTTCTGACAGTTTAGAAGTGAAGGCAAAAAGGTACCGATGGACGGCACAGAGGCCAATATTCTTAAAGAATTGACGTTTCAGCTGGCAGTTACAAGAGCGATGCTCAAGACTGTCGAGCTCGATCAGATTCTCTACATCATCCTGTCGGGGATAACGCATGGCGATGGCCTGAACTTTAACCGTGCCGTGCTTTTTCTGGCCTGGGATCGACGCAATGAGCTCCGCGTCTCCCGTACGGCAGGACCGGCAAATGGTGAGGAAGCACATCGAATCTGGGAAAGTATCAAAGCCGAAAAACTCAATCTCGAAAGCCTGTTTGATCGCTATACACTGAGCAGTTCCGAACCGCAGTTCCTGACGAACCGCCTCATCGGTTTTTCGCTCAAACTGGACGAAGTCAAACCACTCGAGTCACTCAATGCCATGCAGTTTGAATTGCGCAGTATCATTGCACACTGCGTGAGCACAGGAAAACCCTTTTATATCAATGGGGTAGAGGTAAATTACCGGGATTGGGTGACTGGCGAGGACGTCTCTTTTAAGAATTTTGCATGCGTTCCGATTTTTTTGCATGACGAAGTATTTGGCGTCATTTTGACGGACAATTTCTACAATTCCCGCATCATTCACTCCGACGAGCTTCGCGGTTTGAGCGGCGTTGCCAACCTCGCTTCGATTGCACTCGAACGTGCTTTGCTGTATCGACGGCTCAAAGAGATGGCACAGGTCGACGGCCTTACCGGCGTTTTTAACCGCCGGTATTATGAACGGCATCTGCACGATGAATTCATGCGATCCAAACGTCTCGAACGCGCTTTGGCCATGATTGTATTCGATATCGATTTCTTTAAGAATTGCAACGATACCTACGGGCATGAATGCGGCGATAAGGTTTTGCGCCAATTTGCGCAGCTTTTAAAGACGAATACCCGCGAAGAGGATATGGTGGCACGTTATGGCGGCGAAGAATTTGTCGTTCTCCTGACGGGCGAAACCTCCGGGAAGGATGCCCTGTGTGCAGGCGAAAAACTCCGCTCCATCGTTGAAAGTACGGCTTTTGCGGACTTTCCGCCGGGGCAGATTACGGTGAGTGCCGGTGTCGGGGTGGTACAGCCCGATGAAGATTTTGAACAGCTCTTTGCACGGGCGGATAAGGCATTGTACGAAGCCAAAGGCAGCGGACGCAACTGTGTTCGACTTTTTGAATCGTAAAGCTTTGTTTTATATGATTATTTTGTGTTTCGGCTTTTTGGCTGACGCCAAATGCGCCTCCACAAAGCGGCTATCCGCCTTTGGCGAATACGCCGCTTTTTTTAGTATTTTGTATCCATGCTGTAGGTCAATGTAGCAAATGTGTTTGTTCGGTTATCGGTATTGTGGTACACTTTACCGGCTCCTTAGGGAGTGAAAAAAAAAGTTGGATATGGAATAAAAAACGTTTGGGATTGTTTTACACATTGTAACAATGCCCATGTGGGTGTAGGGGTACACATGGGTGTGCAAGTGGTATAAGTACTTGCAATTTCACTTTAAATCGCGTAAAATCCAAGCCTTGGGGGAAACAGAAAAATAAGGTGATAATTATGAAAATACGTGGATTTATATTGTTTGCATTTATGCTCATGTGCCTGACAGGATGTAACAAAAAAGTTGAAAGTTCCGGCGCAATGAGTGAACAAACCGATAGTACACCGGTAGAAACGACGACGGTGACGACCTCGAGTTTTACGCGTACGCGCGCTTATGTTGCGAATGTGGGTGCAGCCAAAACCGTCAAGGTCATCCCGTTGGCGAGTGAACGCATTCTGAGTTATCCTTGGGAAAATGGCGATTTTGTCAAGCAGGGTGAGATGATTGCCGAAATCCGCAATGCCGTTTCCAAGAAAGGTCTTGAAGCCGTCAATGCTCAGGTTCGCAGTGTCGATGCACAGCTTAAAGCCGCAGAACGTGAACTCAAGCGTGTGCAGAGCATGTACGAATCGAATATCGTGAGTGCTCAGAATCTCGACCAGGCACGCGATGGTGTGACGACGTTAATGGCGACAAAACAACAGCTCATTGCAAGCCAGGAACAGGCAAGAATGGGTTTGGATTATGCCAAGGTCGTTGCTCCAATTGATGGTGTTATCAGCCAGAAGAGCTCCGAAGTGGGCGATATTGCTTCATCGGCGATGCCACTTTGCGTTCTGTTGGATATGGCTAACCTCAAAGTGACGCTCAATGTCAACGAAGAAGACACGCCGTATCTGCACATGGGGCAGGAAGTCAGTCTGCGTTTCGATGCTTTCCCCAACGAAGTCACGCTGGCCAAAGTGACGCGCATTATGCCTTATGTCAATCCGTCATCCCGTACCAATACCGTCGAAGCCGAATTTGAAAATGTCAAGCTCGAATCAAACGGGTTGTATAAATTTAAACCGGGTATGTATGCCCGTGCAACACTGAGCCTCGAAACGACAAACGATGCCATCACGGTCCCGCCCAAGGCATTGTTGCTCGATCCCGAACTCCTTGAAAAACAGGTTCCAGGACAATCGCTGCGACGTGCATTCATCCTCAATGATGACATGACCGTCCAATCCCGTGAGGTGGAAATTGGCGAATATGCCGGCGATGTTGTCGAAATTCTGAGTGGCCTTAAACCGGGTGATAAGTTGATTGTTCGTGGTCAGCACTCCCTCGTGGATGGTGACAAAGTTCGCGATGTGACCAAATCCAAAAATGATGCTGTCGCAGTCAAGACTCAGCCCGTTGCTGTCGAAGATTCGTAGTATGACACCCTGAATGATATGAGCGCGCAGATATCTGGAAACAGCTTCTCTTGCGCGCTTTTTTTGTTCAGGCGATGCCAAAAATTTGGGAATCTTTCTGGCTGATGCACGATTTAGTGAAATAAAAAAACAGAAATAATTGTAGTTATTGAGCATACATGATGTGTGCCTTAACTGAGTGTTTTAGGAGTCATTTATGAGTATTCCAGGGTACTCTGTAAGAAACCGCGTCACAATGACGATGTTCTATCTGGGCGTCATTGCATTCGGTATTTTCTCATTCTTCCGGCTTCAGCTCGACCTCTATCCCGATATGGATATTCCCATTATTGTCGTTGTGACAACCTATGTCGGGGCGAGTCCTGCTGACGTTGAGACCTTGATTTCACGACCGATTGAACAGAATGCCGTTTCTGTTACCGGGGTGAAGAATGTCATGTCCACTTCCAAGCAGAATGTCAGCATGGTCATGCTTGAATTCGATTGGGGATACAACATGGACAAGGCCGAGATCGATACGAGAAGTAAGCTCGATCTCCTCAAAGGCGTTTTGCCGGATGAATCGCAGGCACCGATCGTCGTGGCGATGGATCCGTCGATGCAGCCCGTCGTATTGTTCAATCTCACGGCGGATATGGCAACCTCGGATCTTCGCAAAATTGCTGAAGATCGCATCCAGCCTAAGCTTGAACGCGTCGAAGGCATTTCGTCGGTTCAGGTCGGCGGTGGCGAGCTGCGTGAAATTCACGTGCGCTTAAACCCGCAAAAACTCGAGGCATACCATATCCCGCCTGCCAATATCGTCGGCCTGATTGCCGCAGAAAATGCCCAATCCGTCGGCGGTTATATCGAAGCCTCCGGACGTGAGCTCAATATTCAGACTTCGGGTAAATTCAAGGATTGGACGGAACTTGGCGAAATTCTGGTGAGTGCAGGGCAGAGTGATACAGGCTCGATGATTCCTATCCGACTCAAGGATGTTGCCGATATCGAAGATACCGTCGAAGAATCCAGACGTTTTACCGAAACCAACGGTAAATCCTCGATCATCATGATTGCCAGCAAACAATCGGGTGCCAATACGGTTGAAGCTGCAAACGGCATTATTGCTGCCATTCCCGAAGTACTCAAATTCGAAGATGGCATCAGTTACAATATCATCAATAATCAGGCCGATTTTATTCAGAGCTCCATTGCCAACCTCGAAGAAACCGTTGTTCTCGCGGTCATCATCGTTTTCTTTGTTTTGCTCGTATTCTTTAGGAGCATTCGAACTTCACTCATCGTTGCGACGGCTATCCCCGTTTCATTGATGGCCACGCTGGCATTTATGGCCTCGATGGGCATGAGCCTGAACGTCATTTCGATGGCTGGTTTGGCACTTGCGGTTGGTATGCTCGTCGATAACGGTATCGTTACGCTCGAAAATATTTTCCGCCATCATGAGGAAGGCGATTCGGCATTCCAGGCGTGCGTCAAGGGTACTAAAGAAATCATGATGGCCATTTCGGCTTCGACATTGACGACCATCGCCGTATTCCTGCCGATCCTCTTCGTCCCCGGCATTGCCGGTATGATGTTTAAAGATATGTCCCTGACTATCTGCGGGGCATTGACCGTATCCCTGATCGTTGCCATTACACTCATTCCCATGCTGTCCTACCTCGTTTTGAACAGCAAAAAATATCGGGAAAAACGTGAAAGAGCACTTGCACTCGCCCATGCGGATGATGCTGAACTCGAAGCTACAGAAGAAGGCGATACCCCTGCGAATGAAAAGGACAACAAGTACGACAGAACCAGGAAAAATGAGGAGGTGGATGATCTCTCCAAGCTGAGTGCTGCCGAAAGAAATACCTTCATGAACCGAATGCGTGCCGGATATGAAAACTTCCTTCGTGCATGCATTAAAGCTCGCTGGCTGGTCGTTGCCGTCGTCTTTGCCATGTTCGTTTTGTCGCTTGCTGGCTTTAAATATATTCCCATGGAATTTATGCCTACGAGAGATGACTCATTCATGCAGGTATCCATCCAGACAGAAATGGTCACCGATGCCCGTACGACATACGCTATCACCAAGGAAGTCAAAAAGATTATTGAGGAGGTCATTCCTGCCTCTGAGAGAAGGATGATTTCGATCGATGCCGGATCCTCTGATGAGGGTATGAGTGCGCTCTTTTCGAATGGCGTCAATACCGCAAAAATCCGTATTCCTTTGGTTAAACCCAGGTTCCGCGATAGGAGCATCACCGAAATTATGGATAGGGTACGTGATGCACTCAAGGACGTTCCCGGATTGACCTATCAGGTGGCTGGGCGTCAAATGGGCGGCAGCAGCGGTGGTGATATCGATCTCGAAATTTACTATGACGATATTCAGGAAACCCGTAAGATTACTAACCGCATCAAGCGTTATGCACTGACACGTCCCGATATCTCCGAAGTCAAGCTCTCGGTCGACGAACAAAAGCCTCAGATTCAGGTTGACTATGATCGTCAGAAAATGTCGGAACTCGGCTTAAATACAAGCAGTGTCAGTACTCTGGTGACGATCTTCTTCCGTGGTGTCGAAGCCAGTACCTATCTCGAAGGCGGCGATGAATTCGATATCGTCGTGCGTTATGACCGTGCTTTCCGCAATGATATTCACGAAGTCGAGAATATGCCGATCCAGACGAGCTCCGGTCAAATCGTACCTTTGGGGACCGTTGCACATGTTTACGAAAACCTTGCACCGACTGCTATCGAACGAAAGAATCAGGAACGTTACCAAAAAGTCAGTCTGACACTCACCAATGAATTTGAGAAGTGTGAGAATGATGCAGCGGGAAATAGAGTTTGCAAAAAATACAAAAAAGACATGGGTAGAACCATCGCCGAAATGGAAGAATATCTTCAGGCAGAAATGATCAAAGATAAGGCTGCAAATCCCAATCTGGACTGGTATTATGCGGTTTCTGGCACTGCCGAATACTTCAAGGATTCTTTCAAGTATTTGATTTATGCACTCGCCATCTCCATTCTTTTGGTATTTATGGTCATGGCTTCACAGTTCGAGAGCTATCGTGAGCCGTTCATCGTACTCTTTACCATTCCTTTGGCCATCGTCGGTGTCTCGGCAATTTTCCTCCTGACGGGACGTGCGCTCGATATTGCTGGTCTCATTGGGTTGATTATGCTTGCCGGTATCGTCGTCAATAATGGTATCGTACTTGTAGATGCTGCGAACCAAAATCGTGATCGCGGCATGGATAAGATTACGGCCATTGTCAATGCTGGACGAACCCGTATGCGTCCTGTTATGATGACCGCTTTGACGACGATCCTTTCGATGGTTCCGTTGGCACTTAAAATCGGCGAAGGTTCCGAAACCTGGTGTGGTATGGGTACTTCCGTTATCGGTGGTATGACTCTGTCGACCTTCTTTACACTCTTTTTCGTTCCTGTCATGTACTCCATCGTTGCTTCCAAAAAACGTGAAGTTCGTGAATACGAAGAAGAAGAACATCATCTTCGCCCAAAAGCCAGCGAATCTCAGACGGTTAAGGCTGTTCAGGGTTAAGGAGATTGGAATTTATGAAATCTCATTCCAGATCATTTCTGATTTCTTCGATGCTTTGTGCCATGCTTGCGGTGGGTGCCGCAAGCGCCAATGCTCAGGATGCTGTCAATCCCGAGGTGGCACAGCCGTCTGCCGAACAGGCTCCTACTGAACAGGCTCCATCCGATCAGGATCAAGCTGCCCAGGTCCCCGCCGAACAAGATGCACAGCCCGCTTTAGATGGTAATGCGCCTGCATCTGATAGTCCTACTGTGGAGCTCAACCCCTCCCAGATTGGCTTTTACGATACGTCGCTGCTCGATCCCGAGGTCAAGGAAAAAACGGTTTCAAAAACGGAAGCAGCCCGCAGTACGCTCGAACAAACCCATGGATCCGAAGCGATTCCTGGCAAAGTTCCCGATCCCGAAAAAATGCAGAGCCTGCCCGGCGAAGAAGTTCTTCAGAATTACGTCGATCAAATCTCTGAGCTCAATGAGATCAAACCCGGACAACCGCTCACTCTGCGTGATGCCCTCATCCTTGCTGATGAAAATAACGTCGATCTTCAGGCAGCCCGCGTTAAGATCGATACAGCAAAAGCACAGCTCAAACAGGCTTGGGCATTGCTTCTGCCCAATATTTCTTCGACCTTATCCTATGGGCATTTGGGCACACCAACCAATGCCACTGCCTCGGTCAAACAGACACTCGGCGCTATCTATAACGGTCTGACCCAGTCTTCCTTTGGATCATTGCTTCCCGAAGGTACATTCGACGCCCTTAGCCCTGCCAATATTCCCGATACCCTTGTGACCGACAGCATTGCCTTTAATCTGACATTTGGCCTCTCTATTATTAATGTCGCCGGATGGTTCCAGCTCAGAATGCTCGACGAAGCCAAGGATATCACCGAATTGGGCATCGAAAATGGTCGTCAGCAGCTGCTCATCGGCATTTCTCAGGCTTATATGGCTGCACTCCTGTGTGGCGAGGTCGTCAAAGTCCAACGCGTTCAGCTCAAAAGTGCACTCGATCAGCTCACACTCGCTCAGGGGCGTTACGATCGCGGTGTCGACGTCAAACTCTCCGTGATTCAGGCACAGTTCGCCGTCGAAAAACAGCGTCAGGCCCTTATTAATGCTATCTGGTCGTACGAATCTGCCCGAGATTCGCTCGCAACGCTCGTCAATATCGACGGTTTGCCTGTACCCCAGCCGACACGTCTCGATTCCCTCGGTAATAAAACAGAAAAAGAACTCGAAGATGAAGCGGTCGCTCAGAACCGGACGCTCAAAATTAACCGCATGACTCAGCATATCAATCAGCTCAACCTCAATGCGGCGATTGCGAGCTTCCTGCCTACGGTCAACGGTGCCTGGATGTACGATTATACCTGGGCCCGGACCTATACTTCGGGGCTGTCAGACTGGTCGGGAAAAGATTCGTGGACACTCGCCGTTTCGATCAATATCCCCCTGTTCGATTACTCCAAGTATGGCGTTCTCGATGAGCGCAGAGCCGCTATCCGTGAGACCGATCTTTCTCTCGAAAGCACAGAACTCGCGACGCGCCAGGCCGTTCGAAAAGCCATCCGTGATTTCAATTCGGCCATTTTCGATGTCGATAATGCGAAACGTCAGGTCGAACTCGCCCGCGAAGCCATGCAGCTCACCGAAGCCGCATACAAGAATGGTGCATCGACCTTCATTGATGTCAGCGATGCCAGAAACAACGTCGCTGCCGCTTCGATCGCCTATATCACCGCAAATCTGCAGGCTGAATTGTCCTATATTTCGCTCATCTCCACGCTGGGACGCGATATTATGCTGGTGGTGCCTTAATGGGCACGCATCTATTCGGCTCTGCGAGCCGAATACGATTTGCGAAAGCCGCTATTTGCCTTTGGCAAATACGCGGCTTTTTTTGTCACTTCAAATTGACAATCATTTCCGATATGATGCCACAATGCATAATGTCGGGAATTGCATAACCATGCGTCAGATCAGCAGCGCGCATTCCCGCACTTCACCCATTGCCAGGAGTTCACTATGAAAAGGTGCGCAGTTCTCTGTCTTTGTTTCGGCTGTATTTCATTCAACATGATGGGGTGCGATGACGATGGGGATTCCAAAGAAAAGAGTCAGTCGGCGGTATGCACCTACGAAGGAATGCAGTGCAGTTCCGATGCAACGAGCCTTCTCAAATGTGAAAATGGCATAGAATTGACAGTTATGGCGTGTCCTCAGGGTTGTGCCAATAATGCATGTACTGCAGCTGTGGGATGTACCTATTTGGGGGCCAAATGCAGCGATGATGCAAAAGCTGTGCTTTCATGCATCAATGGAATCGAAAGTTCACAGCCTTGTGAATATGGCTGCCAAAATGGTGCCTGCAAAACTCAAACGGAAGAAACGGATAAGTGTACCTACGAAGGAAACAAATGCTCAGAAGATCTTACCCAAGTCGTTCAATGCGATAATGGTACAGAAACCATCGTCGAAACCTGCGACAATGGCTGCGAAAATGGTGAATGCAAGAAAACCGAAGTACCACCGTCATGCGATTATCAGGGGACACAATGCAATGAGAATATGACGGCTGTGGTAAAGTGTGAGGACGGCGAAGAAACCATTGTCGAACCCTGCGAAAAAGGCTGCGAAAATGGTGCTTGTAAAACCGATCCTGTCGATCCGGATCAATGTGATTTTAAAGGCCTGCAATGCGACAATGACATCAATGTTGTTGTGGAATGCAAAAATGGGACAGTCACTGTCGTCGAAACCTGCGATGATGGCTGTCAAAATGGCAAATGTATCAAAGGAGAAGTCCCCGCTCAGTGCAATTTTAAGGGAACACGATGCAATGAAGCGATGGATGCCGTGGTGAAATGCGAGGATGGTGAAGAAACTATCGTCGATACTTGCGATTACCTGTGTGAAAACGCCAAATGTATCGACCCCGATCCCACGGTGTGTGATTTCACCGGCAAGCAATGCCGTGATAACGAGGTCGTAAAATGCGATAAGGATCAGCATTTTGTCGTTGTTGAAGAATGTATCGAAGGCTGTACCAATGGCGCTTGTGATAAGGTCGCATGCCCGGCTTCCGTCAATCCATCCTGTTTTGATGCCAAAACCATTCTCGAATGCGATGCAGCCACAAAGCAAATGAAAAAAACGGCCTGCAAAGACAATAAGCTTTGTGTCAATGGCGAATGCTTCGAGGATTCCGAATTGGTTTCATGTAACTTCGAGTCTTCATGCACAGCCGATAATACTGCCATCCGCAAGTGTGATAACGGCAAAGCATCTTATGAAGTTTGTCCCAATAAGACCTCTTGCTCCGATGATTCCGGTACACCCGAATGCGTCTCTACCGTGACGGGAACCAAATGCGATGAGGTTACGTTCAATCCTTATTGTGACGATAATAACCACGCATTTACCTGTGATGAAGGCAATCTGAAAGATCAGAATTGCGGTACGGCAAAGAAATGTCTCAATGGTGAATGCGTTTCCCAAAAAGATTGGGAAATCGGCGATGAATGCACCATCGAGAATTTCCCCGAAACCTGTGTCGGCAATGTTCCCGTAAAATGTATAAAAGAAGCCGGAAAGAAAGCCAAAGTCACTGCTACTGATGACGATTGTTCTCAATCAGGCATGATCTGCGGTGTCATTCTCGAGGATTTAGTTGCCGGTGCCTATTGCTTTGAGCCATGCACCGTCCTGGGACAGGAGCGCAATACATGCACCAATGGCGGAGGCGCCACGTATCAATCGGTTTATGAATGCATCAAAGTGGATCATGGCCTGGGGGATGGCAGACTCGGATATGATATGGAACCGGGAACGCTGCAGACATGCGATATCGGCTGCAAAGAAGGCAAATGTTTCGATTATACCGAAGGCATTACCGGTCTCGGCGAACCCTGCGAGAAAGAAAAATTTAACGGATATTGCCATAACAATGTAGCCGTCGCCTGCGAATTGAATGATGATACAGACGAAGTTCAGGCTGAACTCTGTGATTACGATGAAGCATGCGTCGTGCAAAAGGATGGAAGTGTCACAACCGCAGATTGCTTCAAACAATGTACAAAAGGTACAAAACCTCAGTATATATGCACAGAAGGCAATCTCTTCGGAACGACTATCTATGAATCACAAGCATATACATGTACCGAATATGAAGGGGTATATGTCTATCTCCCCGATGAATCGACGTACGCATTTTGCGGTTCAAAAGGGTGTGATTCTGAAGGCAAATGCCTTGAATGATCAGGTTTTGCAATGACCGCTCAGGAGAATCAAAATATCTGGTCTCTTGCACTGACCAGACACGGCATCGGGACTTGCATTCACAGTGCAGAGGGAATGTCGTATCGTCAGAGCTACTTCTGGCCTGTGGCAGATATACCGGGGATACACGCCATTCTTATCGATAAAGCCAGGGCACTGCTTGCACAGGCTCTCACGGAACTGTGTCAGAATGCTCAGACGCTTCCAATGGCCATTGCACTATGCAGTGAGGATGAGACCACTGCTGTTTTGCTGGATGCCAGTCAAAAGCCCGTGACGCCGGTTTACTATGAACTGCCGCACCCTATGCCGCGTTCGGAAATCCCCGATAAATATGCATCTTCACCAAATCTGGCGCGCATGTACCGCGACAGCGTTTTGAGAAGACTGCAGCAAACGAACCCCGCTTTGGGGCTGCACGAACCGCTTGGGCTCTATTCTCTCGGTGCACTCGTCGCGCTTTGGCTTTCGGGACACGGCGTTTCATCCTGCATGCCTATGGGCGTACCGCCGCAATTCCCTTCGTTTGATGAGGATTCGCGCGATAATTGCATGGATGCCATCGGTGTAAAGCCATCCCTGTGCATGAAACGCGCACGATGCGGCCATGTGTTCGCCAAAATATCCCCCTGGTTAGCCCAAAATCTCGGGCTGGATGAGAATCCAGAACTCAAAAAAATCGCCGGTATCCCCATTTTTGACATGGGCGATTGCTGCGGTGCCTGCGCCTATGCGTCGGTTGCAAATCCCCTCAGCTGGCAGGCTACGCTCGGATTCGACCTGTCAGCCAGTTGGACTGCTTCCGTTTCGGCACTCGCTCAATATGAAATCCAAATTATCGATAAATCAAAAAATCCTGAGCAAAAACAAGAGGATACACCTAAAAGTCTCGAAGATTTGACTTCGAACGATTGGACAAGAATACTCTCAGAACATCTCCCGCTCGACATTCACCCTGGCCCGGGATCGTCACTCGCTGCTTATGGATGCCATTGTCCTTCTGCGTATTCGGACGTTTTCAAATGTTTGTTTGCACATCTCGCGGATGATGGAGAAGGTCATCTCGATTTTGAAGATGTGCTCTGCAAATCCCCGCTCGGAAGCCACGGACTGCATTGCATTTACTCACAGATGGGATGGCTGATTGTCGGGATGACAGCTGCACATACCAAAGAAGATTTTTATCGCGCCCTTTTCGAAGGGATGTGTTATCAACTTCGCCAATGGCGCGAAAAAATCCCGACTTCTCAGATTGGACCGATTCGTTTGGTGTTCGAATTCCCATGGCCTGCCGAATGTGCGCAATGGGCCGCCGATATCCTCGAATCGCCTGTCTATTTGCTCAATACCCCACGAGAAATCCTTGCAGCCCAGGGATCGGCTATCGTACTTCTCAGATCCTTGGATATCCCCACCAAACCCAGCATTCAGGCTACGATTTTCGAACCCCAAGAACGCTCTGCTTATTATCGTAAACACTACCAGGTGCATTGTGCTTTAATGAATGAATAATGCAGTTGAAATTAATTCTGCATTCCGCATTCCCATT
>JAGACY010000331.1 GCA_017613855.1 Pseudomonadota bacterium | reverse complement strand
TGGGACGAGGGAAATATACATTTGCAGCAATTCTAGCAGTACTGTTTGCTCAAGCAAGCGATGATAGTTCATCAACGCCAAATGATCCGAACGATCCTTGCAATTTATGTGGCCCAGAGCAAGTCTGTGTTGGCGGCGTTTGCTACGAGCCCACCGATCCCTGCAGTGCATGCAAGCCAGAGCAGGTATGTCATAACGGCACGTGCTACGATTCGAGTGATCCCTGTGCCAAATGTACAGCACAGCAAGATTGCATCAATCAAGTATGCACCCCCAAAAGTGCGTCGGATGATCCCTGCGCCAAATGTACCGACAATCAGGTATGCATCGACAAAGTCTGCAAAGACAACACCTCTGGTGAAGAATGCGATCCACCCTGTACAGACGGCAAAACCTGTATCGATGGACAATGCGCCATTTGTATTGGATCAAGCTGCTTTTTTGAAACGGACGAACCAACCAAATGCGAAGTCGACGGCGATTGCCCGAAGGGAGAGCGCTGCAACGAAGGTGAATGCAAGGAAATTCAAGACGACGACTGCGATCCAGCCTGTGCCGATGGACAGATTTGCAGCCATGGCAATTGTGTGAGCAACACGCTTTTGTGGACATTGTGCCGTTCTGGCAGCGATTGCGGCGTAGGAGAATGTATTTTCAACGTCACGCCATCCAAGACAATACATTTGGAAATCAACGGAGAAATCGTCGAATATACGACGGATAACCCAATTCCCGTTTCGTTGCTCGATAGCCGTATCAACCCCGAAAATTACAATTCAATGCACAGCGCAAATGCCGCCATTGATGATGAAATCGGCATTTGCTCTTATGAATGCACCAAAAAAGAAGAAAAAATCTGTCCAACAGGCTGGTCATGCCAGGTCGTAGCCAAGGGCATTCTGGATTATCCCAGCGACAGTGCACTGCTGCCACAGGATTTGCCGGAGGCCACACTCAAAGACACACCGTTTGCTGCGCTTTGCCGACGCGATATGGACGAAGATTTACAAAAAGATCTCGCCTATGGCGTTGAGTTCTGCAATGCAGATGAAAGCAAATGCAATGCGGCTGGTATGATCTTTTACGATGATATGTGCCTCGAACCGTGTGAAGAAAATGGTGACAAATGCCCGTATTTCTTTAGCTGTCAGTCGGTCGAAACGGAATCGGGAGCCGCAATGGCATGCGTGCCCGATTCGGGGACTTGCACAGGGTGCTACGATCACGACAGAGATGGTGCGGGATATGGGCATTGCCCGAATCCGGGCATCGACTGCGATGACAACAATCCCAATGCCTACTACCAAAAACCGCTTGTCTGCGCGGATATCGTCGATGATCAAGGCAAAGAAATCCAGACAGATTTGAACTGCAACGGCCTCATTGACAAATTTGAGCTCGCGGGTACGACCGATAACTGCAGCATTTGCGGCGATGCGTGTGCCGTACCTAAATCGCCGGCGTTTGCCTCTGTTTGCAAACCAGTCGATGCCTCCAATTACGATCCCGACTGGCGCAAAACCGCCACAATGAGCACCCCAGTACCTGAATTTATCTGCATCGAAAAATGTAGTTTTGGTTTTGGCGACTGCAAAGGGAATGCCACTTGCGATGTCGCTCTTTTGAGCACCGAAGCACGCTCGGCAGCTGCCAAATCGGATGAGGTCTGGGTTCGGGCAATGGATGTCATTACGGGGAAGAATGGTGGCGCCGTTTATGGTCGCGATGCAGACGGCGATGGCTACCCTCTCATCGATAACGTAGCATCTTTGGAATCTGCAACCGAGACTGAGCCTGCTCAGATCCTGCTCGATCCCAACAATTCATTGATTTGCTGCACGAACAACCCCAACTATTGCTATACCGCCAATAAAGACTGGGAAACCATAAAATCGACCGAGTCGTATGTCACGCTCAAAGAGGGATGCAAAGCCACCGATCCCGGTTGTTACGACGCTGACGACAGCGATAAAGATATCAACCCGGAAGCTGATGAAATCTGCGATGGCAAAGACAATGACGGGTCGACCATCCTGCTTCCTCCCAATCCCGAGCTTTGCATAGACTGGTGCGCAAACCCGGAAAACGACTGCACATCGATAAAAACGGACGACGGTTACAAGGTCAATCCATATTGCGATGCAGCACCAGACGGTTTGGTTGAAACCAAATTATGGGTAGATGCAGTCGAAAACCAAAGCTATGCCTTTGGCAAAATATGCAATTACCGCAACGAAAATACGGATGTTTGCGACGATAAAGCCCGCGTCATGTGCGAAAAAACCGATGATGACTGGCAGCTCAAATGTATGCCAAAAATTAGTTTTGATACGAAAGACGGGCTCGACGCAAATGGCAACCCTTCCTTTAATGGTTTAGACAATGACTGTGATGGACGCATCAATGAAGATGGCTGGGTTCCTTGCGTGATTACCAATGATACTCTGCCCTGGGAATCCACTGATTCGAGTGTGCCAAGTGTAAAAGATGGCATCTCGAATACCATGGATTACAAATTCTATCTCAATTCCCAAGGCTATGCCTTACCCAGGAATGAAGACGGTTCAGTCAATCTGTGCCGTCTGGGCATGCTTCAGGGCAAAAAGAATGGCGATCATTACGAGCCAATCTGTATGCCTATCTATGAGCCAAGAGCGTACGATTATTATGGTGATGGCGTCGATTCAAACTGCGATGGCGCCGATTACGATATGAATCGTGCCAGATTTGTTGCATTGCCAGCTCAGGGCGATGCCAATGCCGGCGATGACAACGACGAAGCTACCTGTCAATATGATGAAAGCAATCATGTTTTGCCGTGTTCGACGATTAACCATGCGCTCGAAGTTGCCGTAGATGAGAATGGCTATTATCAGGATATCCTGGTTCAAGGTGGTGAATTCAATATCCTTATGGGATTTAAAAACAGCAATCATCCCTATCCTTCACCCATTACCCTGCCCAATTACGGCAATGTGACAGAGCCCGAACGTTTTGCAGTCCCATCGGCCGCAGAATTGCCGGATTCCGATGGTGTTCTCAACGGCCATTTCATCAGTCCTTATGGCCTTCACAATTATCTTGTATCGAAGATAAGAGAATCTAGTGCGTTCCGTGCCAATGATTATCTCTTCAACTATGAAACCAAAAAAGAGAATCCATCGACGCATCAATTGATCTTTAACGTCGCAGAAGATTCCGAGCAAAATCGCCCCGATGAGATCATTCGCATTTATGGCGGTTTCTTCCGCGCACAAAATCCAGAGTGCACGATCCCGACCGGATGCGATTACTGGACATTAAAGGAAGTGAGCACCATCAACTGGCTTGTCACCCCAGATGATGCAAAAGTCTATTCTATGATAGGCCCATCGGATACAGGCGCCATTGCGCCCCTGTCATTACGCCTGGCAAATCTCAATCTCGTCATGCGAGGCGATACGGACGCAACGCCCAGTTACGATTTGGCTGATGGCGTGACCTTTATCGGCATCAATGGCCTCCGGAGTTCCCGCATGCTCACACTGCAGAATACACAGTTGTCGGTGACGGGCATCAATGGCTATTCTTTTGATAAAGGAAACAAAAAGAAAGACGACGAAGTTGCTAAAGAAGGCACTTATCCCAGTGGGACGACAATCTATAGTTATGCTTCTGTATATATGTCATCCTATACTCATGTGACTCAGGAGCAAATGATTGATTATATTCAATATTACAATAACAATTCATTTTATGTGAATGCTGCACAAAAGAATCCAAAAGATAGATTTTGCGGTTATGGTCTTAAATCGAATAGCCAATATCAAAGTCAAGGTGGCATGGGAGGATGTATGTATCTTCCTCTTAGCGAACAGTATGATCCAAACTTAATCCTATCAAATGTAAAAGGAAAACCAGGTCAGATACCCGGTTATTACGATTCTGATGATAAATTAGTAAATCGAACAGAGTATAACAGTATGGTGGGGCAACCGGGCACTGCTTATGAAGAACATATTATAGATTATATTTATCCTACATGCACAACGACCACCAAAACGATGTGGGGCAAACCTGGCAAAGGTGGCACGGCAGGGAAAAATGGCGAAAGTAAGGATGTTCAAATATCGTTTGCGATGGATTCAATAAATGGCTTGTACGTGACTAGTGATCGTACACAGGCTCGCGGATGGTACGGAAATCCAGGTGCCGGTGGTGCCGGAGGCTCTCTTCAGTATAATCCGCAAATGATTGGAGTCTCGGGAGGTCCTGGTGGTTGCGGTGGCAGAGGTGGCGAAGCCGGGGGCACGGGTGGCTCTGCACTTGGCATTGTCTTGAGTAGCAGCCCCAATAAAGCAGACGACACGGTATTAACTATCAAGAATCAATCGTCACTTGATGCCGCCGTCACCGTCACAAACGGCAATGGCGGAAAGGCTCAAATCGGGGCCGATGGCGCGAAAGGGGCCGGTGCCAGAGATCAAGTTATCCACTTTCAGGGAAATTCGAGCTTTGCAAACGTGTCATCTGGAAGTGGCGCGGGTGGTGGTGGTGGTGCCGGTGGTATCGGTGGCGGTGGCCGTCCCGGCTGGGCTTATCCATACGTCCTGCTCTGTTACAGCGACAGCGATATCGAGGATTTCGACAACGCACACCTCAGCAATCTCAACCAATGTAAATTCAATATCGGCAGTGATATGGAACTCCATGCCGGCTCGGCTGGCTATGGCAAGCAGAATATGACGGGTAAGGGCTATAAAGATGTGGCCGAATTCATAGTAGACTCGGATGGAAAACTGCTTGGCAAGGGAGCAGATGGTACGCCTGTCCAGGACGACGCAATTCGAGATCTTTGCGAGAGCACCATTGTCTGGGATTATGGCGGTGCAGGTGGCGCGATTGACATGAATATGATTTCCAGCCTGCAGAAAGATACTTATACCGATCCAGCTCCCTGCCAGACTATCAGCGGCGACAGTTATGTCCCCATCATTGTCAAACCGTTGATATACAATACGACAGAGGAAAAGATAAAGGATATGAGTAAATAATATATTTTCGGGGCGATCAATTGGGATCGCCCCACACACTCAAGGCCGTCGAATTCTAATTATTCTTGTATGGTGCCTACAGTTTGTTCTTCTCGTTAAGTTTTTCCCATACCTTTATTTCTTCTTCGCCTACGCGGCGTGCGGCAGGGGGCGTTCGATTGTGAACTGCAGTTCGCAATATCAAATTCGCTGCGTTTCCCGCGCCTATCGGCGCTCCAACTTGCGTATTTGATTTGCTCATTGTCACCTCACTTCGCACCGTTCACCGAACGGTGCTCATTTCGGCGCCTACAACCCCCGCACGCTTTTTTTATGCCCATCTCATACCCATAGGTACCCGCCCGTCTCACCATCCTTGGTTCGACGGTCGGCAGCCGACATCGTGTCGTCTGTACATGATGAGCTCAGAAAAAACATACAAAAATGCATAACATAATCGCTGTTTTTGTCATGTATTTAGCCACTTATTATAGAACGCGACAGCTCTGGCCCCACACTTTATATTTTCCCGTGTGTTATGCTAACCTGCGGGCCATCCGAAGGAACGACCGCCCAAAAGATGCAGGTGCAGATGGGGAACGGTTTGCCCGGCAGAGGTACCGGTATTGATGACACAGCGATAGCCATCCTCTGCAAAACCGAGCTGTTTGGCCAGCTTCGAGGCAGTCACAAGCAGACGGCCCGCCGTAATGGCGTCGTCGTCCGTCAGTTCGTTCAGGCTGTCGAGCGGCGCTTTGGGAATGATGAGAATGTGTGTCGGTGCCGTCGGCATAATATCTTTGAAGGCATAGACATAATCGTCTTCATAGACTTTGTCCGAAGGAATTTCACCGCGCATAATTTTTTTAAAGAGATTGTCGTTTTCGCTCATAATCGTTGTTGGTGGTTAGGGGGAGTGATGATTAATTCGCAATGCGCAATGCGCAATGCGCAATTGGATATCAAAGCCTAAGGCTTAATCTGAAGCTAAAGGTATGTGCATTTTTAATTCACAATTCGCAAAACACAATTGAATGACAATGTTCAAGGTTCATCTCTGAAGCTAAAGAAACCAGATTCTTTAGAGATACCACTGAAGAATGTCATAATAATTGCGCATTGCGCATTGCGAATTGCACATTATTTATATCCTTTTAATAGATCGACGACGAAATCGGCGACCATGCCAATGGTTTTTGTCTCGCAGCGTTCCTTGGGGGTATGCGGCGAAACGACGGTTGCACCGAAGGAAATCATATCCATATCGGGGAATTTGCTGCCGATGATGCTGCATTCGAGGCCGGCGTGGATGATTTCGACTTTGGGTTCGTGGCCGAAACGCGCTTTATAAGCGGCGACGCAGCGTTTGAGGACATCCGAATCCATGTTGGGCTGCCATGCGGGATAGCCTTCGGTAGATCGAGATTTGCCGCCAGCCAGGCGAATAGCGGCCTCTATACGTGCAGTCAGTGTATTCAATTTAGTGGGAACGCTCGAGCGCTGGCTCATCGACGCAAAGAAAACATTGTTTTCGATTTTGACAGAAGCGAGGTTGCTCGAAGTCTCGACCAGACCTGGGATATCGTGGCTCATCGCGGCTACGCCGTGAGGAATAACGAGGATCAGATCGACGACTTTGCGCAACGACGCGGCATCGAAGGCATCACCAGCAATGTCGCCCACTTTGGCATCGACTTTGACACCGGCATCGACCGATTTATATTCATGGGCAAAGCTATCGCCCATCGACTTGGCCAAATCGGCAATGCGCACCGCATCTTTGCCGGGCACCGCAACGACGATATGGGCATCGCGCGGAATGGCATTGTGCGCCGAACCGCCCTTGATATCGACGAGACGCGCATCGGGAGCAATTTCGAGCACGGCATTGGCGAGTCGTGCTATCAGTTTAATGGCACTGGCGCGCCCGCAGCCGATTTCACATCCCGAATGGCCGCCGAGCAATCCCGAAACCGTCAGTGTAACCGCACGAGCATCGGCCATAAGCGGTGCACGATTCAGCGTCAATTCGCCAAATGTCTCGCGCCCGCCCGCGCTTCCGACCGTAAAGATTCCCTCATCCTCGCTATCGAGGTTCAATAAAATGCGACCCTTGAGCTGGCTCACTTTGAGCGCTTCGGCGCCTGTCATGCCGGTTTCTTCATCGACCGTGAACAAAAGTTCCAATTCCGGATGTTCAATCGACTTGTCTTCGGCAATTGCGAGCGCCGTGGCAACGCCGATACCGTCATCCGCACCGAGCGTCGTATGATTTGCATGCATCCAGCCATCTTCGCCCAGAATGACCTCGATCGGGTCTGTCGCAAAATTGTGAGGCGAATCGGGCGTTTTCTC
Source organism: Pseudomonadota bacterium (assembly GCA_017613855.1). Next base: position 7,860 of record JAGACY010000331.1, on the reverse strand, counting down.
GCACACCATATCCATGTGTCCCTGCATAATAATGATGGGCGCTTTTTCGTAACCGGGCGTCGCCGGCACATGGACAATGACATTGCGCACATCATCACAATCGACGGCAAAACCATCGGCTTTAGCCCGTTCGACGAGCCAGGCAGAAATCTTTTCCTCGTGCTTGGATTGGCGAGGAATCTGAGACATGGCCTTAAAAATGTCAATAATGCGTTCGCTTAACTGCATGCGGAATCTCCTTATGAATGAACAAAACGCCAAAATCGGCGTCTGCTATTGTATGCTATTTTAAAAGGAGCGCGTGATATTTTTTATGTATTTTTTGCCGGGCTATCTGCTGTCGGCAGATATGCCCTGGCTTTTGCCGCTATGCCCTTACGGGCATACGCGCCAACCTCATTTGCTATGCCCTTACGGGCATACGCAAATGATCATACTGCAGGTGAAATGAGCCACCCAGAGCATCACGAATTTTACAGTTCCGAAAGCCCCTCATCATGGACTTTGCTCGGAACATCTATACTCCAGGCACATAATTTTTATAATGCTTTCACCTGATGTATCTTAACATTTTTAATATAAATGGCTTTTGTACTCCCATCGACTGCATTGTAACCGGTGAGTTTAAAGCCGAAGTCAGTTAAAGGTTTATTCGGTCGATAAATTGCCGTAACCGTTGAATAAGATGTCGTTACATCATAAGACTCTGAAATAGCGAGTTCCGTAGAGGCATTGAGATACTGCAGCTGAATTTTCTTGGGGCCGTCATTGGTGCGTTTAATATCAAAGGTTATGCGAATAGTATCCTTTGTAACGCCAACTTTAAACCACATATAGGCATCGTAATTCGGTGTACTTTCATTGTACCATGGGCCAATCTGCCATGCATTGTCAGCGCTTACATAGGTAGATGTTTTAAATCCGGTGTTATCCAGATTATGGATCTCAACATCTTTGGTCTTCGTCAGATTATTGATAACCGTCTGGCTCGTGAACTGCCATTCCTTAACGAGCGTGTAATCCGATTCCGTAGCTTCAACACAGGAGGAGACGTCAACCTTGCATTTCTCGGCATGGCATTGGGGTGCACCAGAAACAAATATCTTTGAAGCATCATAATAATTGCACGATGGCTGACTTATAACCCAGTAAAATACATTCGCATCTTTATCCGTGAACTCGCAAACCTCATTGCTTTCAATCACAGAATTACCGCATCCCGGGTCAACTTTTACGCATCCTGGATTTTCAGGATCACATTTTTGGCCGCTTTCGGAACAATCTTCAAAAGCACATTCATCAGCAATACACAAATAATAGGTATTGCCATCACAATATTCTACATCATCATAACAATCACCATGATAACATGACTGATTATCGCATTTTTTGTCGGGTTTATATTGTCCGCCCTGGCAAATCATGACCTGATTATGATCACAGGTTTTTTGATTTTCTTCACACGGGACATAGCAGCCCATCGATGCATCACACGCCTGAGGACATACTTCTTCTACACAGGCCGATTTATCGCATAAATAGTAGACATTTTGTTTATTGTCATTGACATAGCAACCTTCAACATCATCGGTACTGACACAATCTTTGAGTTCATCTGAACAAATACCGTTATTGTATACACTGCAGTCCATATATATTTCTGCAGCACCATCCACAATCATCATCAATTTTTTGCCATCACAATAAATATCGTCGCATCCCGTGTAGGAATTGCATCCTTTTTTGTCATCTTCATTTTTGGCGCAATCGTAGGAATAGGATGTTCCTGTGATTTTAATGACAGATCCATCGCATGTGAAATCATGTTTATCACAATCACCGGCTGTCTCATTGCACAGCTTACCCTCAGCAGAGCAGTTAATATCGAGTTTATCCCCGTCTGAAGCAATAATCGTTAATATATTATCTTCACATTTTTGTTGATAATCATAGACACAGCCTGGATTCTCGGAATCACAGACTTTGCCGGATTCTGTGCAATCTTCCTCAACACATTCAGCATCCTCGCATAAAACGAGTGTATCGCCTTTGCATTGAAATCCTTCGGCCATGCAGGCACCTTCCCAGCAGATTTGTTCATCAAGGCACTCGGTCACTTCCCATTCGCCCTTATTACAAACCTTGGCAACCTTCTCTTCGCATAATTTTAAGCCATCTTCACAGGGATTCTCTTTACAAACATCTTTGGTAACGATCTGGCACCCCACGCAAACGGGTTTGCCCTGTGTACCTTCGGGGCAACCGCCCATACCTTCTGCGAATTCTTCACCATCGCACAGTTCACCGGGATCCAATACACCATTATTATTACACCCCGTGGGTTCGATATCTGTGCAGGCGTCTGTCGAAACCAAACAATTGACACACGTTGGTTTTCCTTCTTTTCCCTCGGGGCAGTTTTCATAGCCGGGGGCAAAAAGATCCCCATCGCACTGCTCTCCTTGTTCGAGTACCCCATTATTGCAAGTGCTCTCTGCAGGCTTGCAATATCCGTCGGTAACGACCATGCAGCTGATACATGCGGGCATGCCGGTTGTCCCCTCGGGGCAATGGCTCAAACCAGTAGCAAAAACAGACCCATCGCAGCTTTCTCCGGGTTCAAGAATGCCGTTGCCGCAAACATTTTGCGAAGTAGAGGCAGGAAAACAATAACCAGCAGTGACCACCAGACAATTCACACATTGAGGTGCCCCCACGGTTCCAACGGGACAAGCCCCATACCCCGGAAGGAACTGATTTCCATCACAGACTTCCCCTTCATCAAGCACACCATTATTACACAAACCTACCCCATCCAGGCACCCGTCACAAACATCCGGCTTGAAGTGCACATTCTCAGAACAGCCTGCGCCGAATAAAATGCCGAGTAAAGCCACATAAAATGCTTTTTTCATAATGATGCCTCTTACATTACAGTGATAAATGTCTCAGTGCCCGATAAGTTTCGTTCTCATCGAGTGTATGAAGTTTTTCGATAGCTTTGGCTTTTTTAAAGCAGGGTTTTAAAACGGACTCAACGAAAGAATTGCCGGCATCCTTCATAAAAAGGGTTACCTCGAGCGTTTTATGTTCTTATGAAACAATCGCCTCCCTCAAGGTCTGCGGCACACGTTTATCCTCACAAATGGGGACGGTTGCCAGTGTCGATGGTTTTCCATCGGCCTGTTTAATCAATTCTGCCCCCGGGATATCCGTCAGTTTGGGCATTTTAGCCGGGTCAGTAAAAATCCACGAAATTGTGCGTGCAAATACAGTATCGGGCAGATGCGCCATCTTCTGTTCCAAAAGAGGAATCAACTCGAAGTACTGCATCAGCTCATAGAAATGATAGGCAGCAATTTTCATAAAAGCGCGCGTCGAAGTATCGGGATATTTAGCGCAAAAAGCTTCGTACTGCCGTCTAAAAACAGGCAGGATTCTATCCACATAATCCGGATTGACATTATCCCAGGGTTCGACCGCCGAAAATGCAAAGGATCTGGGAATATGACCAACCGGCATCAGACGTGCAAAGATGACATCCCCAACCTTAGGGCGCTCGGTCATTGAAATATAGGCATTTGCCATGCCGGGATTGGTCAGACTCTGCAGCTGAGCAAATCCCAGAAAGGCCTTTTCGACACGATAGAGATCAAAATGGGATGCTTTTAAGAGCGGCATCCCCTGATATTTCTTTTCATCGATTTTGAATGCTGACTGAATTTCGTTCTGCTTATGCCCCAAAAAGAACGGATAATCATGGGTCAGCATACTGTAGAAAAAATCCATATCCATGGCATTGGCATTCGAAAACTGCCCCTGCTGAAAGGCATAATTTCGAAGCTGAGCATAAGTATCGGCGAGTTCCGGTGTGAGGAAGAAAGATCGCGTGGCATTGAGGATATGGATATACCTCAGGCGCGACAGTTTCGACATCGGGAACGTGTCTGTCCAATGACTATCGAGTGGATAGGGCGACAACTCACAGCATGGCCATGGCACAAATTCGGATTTTTCCATTTTACGTCTCGTTCGGTCGAATCACGTATTTAGAGACATAACAGGCATCTTCGCCCAATTCCTCTTCGATGCGCAGAAGTTGATTGTATTTGGCAATGCGTTCAGATCTGGCCATACCACCGCATTTGATCATGCGGCTGTTCGTCGCCACGCAGAGATCCGCAATAAATGTATCTTCGGTTTCACCCGAACGATGGCTAATCATCGTTGTAAAGCCATTGCGCTGCGCAGTTCTCACGGCATCCAGCGTTTCGGTCAGTGTTCCGATTTGATTCGGCTTAATCACAATTCCATTGGCGGCACGCATTTCAATTCCGCGTTCGAGTAATTTCGCATTGGTGACAAAGAGATCATCGCCAATGACATGCAAGTCGCGATGGCGTGCGGTAAATGTCTTCCAGGCATCCCAGTCATTCTGGTCAAATGCATCTTCGATGGCAAAGATGGGATATCCCTTGATATTTTTCTCATAGTACTCCATGAGTTCCTCGCTGGAGATCGTCTTTCCTTCGCCACGAAGCTCGTATTTCTTATCATTGGGAAGATAGAACTCACTGGCAGCACAATCCAGGGAAATAAAGAAATCCTTACCAGGTGTATATCCGACCTTTGTAATGGCATACATAATCAGATCGAGCGCTTCCTGGATATGAGAAATCTGGGGTGCAAACCCGCCTTCGTCGACGACAGCCGTCGAAAGTCCCTTTTCATGCAGAATTGAGCACATCGCATGAAACACCTCGCTGGATGCTCGCACAGCCTCGCTGAAGGTGGATAATCCCACAGGAGCAATGGCAAATTCCTGGATATCCAAATCATTATCAATATGGACACCGCCATTGATGATATTGCAGACAGGAACGGGAAGGCTGTTGGCCTGAACCCCGCCCAAATAACGGTACAACGGCATTTCCATGCTGTTAGCTGCAGCCTTGGCAACGGCCAGGGAAACAGCCAGAATGGAATTTGCGCCCAGCATGGCTTTATTCTCTGTATCATCCAAATGGCACATCATGCGGTCGATGAGATCCTGAACACATGCATCCATGCCATTAATTTCAGGAGCAATGATATCACAAATGCCATTAATGGCCTTATGAACACCTTTACCACCATAACGTTTGATGTCCTTATCGCGAAGTTCCACCGCTTCATGGATACCAGTTGAAGCCCCGGAGGGAACGCTGGCACGCCCATAGGCACCATCTGCAAGCTTTACATCCACCTCGATAGTTGGATTACCGCGTGAATCCAATATTTCCCGAGCAAAAACATCAATAATTTCTGTCATGAAAGCCTCTTATCCAACTTCTGTCCAAACGTTTAGCCAAACGGCATACTAATGACGGCATGCGCCGTCCCTATAGCAAATCACTATAACTGTCTATCCATCCTATTTACAACTTAAATGCGCAATGAAAGACAATAATGTGGAATCATTCAGCCGGGGCGCTGCCCCGGACCCCGCCAAGGGACTAAGTCCCTTGGAACTCATAATTATTTTACGGATGAATGCTAACGTTTTGTCTAACCAGTGCGAAATGGGGCCCCTACCCCATTCCGAACCAAAACATTACGTTTTCTTATTATTGACTTCTTTAGACAAACCTAAAGAACGGCTTAATAATTGCGCATTGCGTATTGCGAATTGCGAATTAGAAAACAATTCCGCATTAAAATGGAGTAATCTTTAGCCAAAAGAGCCCCCTATGGATAAAGGCTTCGCTAACACAGAAATAACTTATAAATCAAAGGGTAGCGTTTCATTTTTCAAAGTAACGATATCCAATCCGACCTCGACCATATCCAGTTTTTTATTCAGCTGGTAGGCGCGAGGAGGCTTACGATCCGCAGAGACGAAAAGCAGAATCTGATTCGGCAAATCGAAATAGGTTCGCATCAGATAAAGGCATTCGAGCGTCAAATCAGCGGATTGAGGCATTAAGCAGACGGCACCGAGGCAAAGGCCATCCGTTTCGGTATCACGGAAATTGCGCATTTTTCGCAGATATCCGGCATAATCGAGGGCATCCTTGACCGGATAAACATCTTTAAATGCTGTAATTTCAACGAAATCGGGCACATCCGTATCGAATGTTTTTGTTTTTTCCGGTGGCAAATTCTCACCGGAAGCCTCGATTTTTCTGTCAGCATCCAGAAAAGCGTTACCCACCAAAAGACCAAAAGCATTTTTGTCATTGGCATAGAAAACCAGCTCATCCAGGACATCCGCAAAGAGGTAAAAAGGCATCTCAGAACTGGGTCCGATATGGAGAATTTGCAGAGATTCTGTATCACAAAGTCTTGTTTTATAAGGGAATTCCATTACATCTCCGGAGTAACTCAACGAAATTGACAGTCCCCTTTTAAGGCATACAACGACGCACGCGATTTGTCGAGCAACTTACATGATTCTTTAGAATGGGATTAGGGGGCGTTGCGGGGGCGAAAGCCCCCGCAGAGGGGGTAGCGGCGTATTTGCAAAGCAAATAGCCGCGCAGGGGGCGACGCCCCCTGAAAAATAAAAAATTCAAACATGGCACGCGCCTTGCTTAGCCGCTGCCGGCAGTTTGGATGTCTTTCCAAATTCTGCTCAGGATGAACAGAAGATTAGAAAGCATAACTTGTCCATCGGGTGATGGGCACAACAGATAGAGGTTTTACTCATGGCAAAAGGTCTTAACATTAAGCCTGCAAATGGTAAATTAGGCATTCTCATTCCTGGTCTCGGCGCTGTCTCCACAACACTCATCGCCGGTGTTTTTGATATTGTTGCCGGTCACGGTCTTCCCATTGGATCCGTTACGCAGATGGGACGCATTCGACTTGGAAAACGCACGGAAGGCCGCAATCCTCTTATTAAAGACTTTGCTCCGCTGACGGACATGAAAGACATTGTCTTTGGAGCATGGGATGTCCACGGTGAAAATGCTTATGAAGTCTGCAAACGCTCCGGTGTTCTTCAGGACAAAGACCTCGATCCCGTTCGTGCACAGCTCGAAGCCATCAAGCCAATGGACGCTGTGTTTGACATCAATTACTGTCATAATATTGAAGTGAAGCACGCCAAAAAGGCCGCGACGAAATACGATTTGGCCCTGTCTGTCATGGAAGACATCAAGAATTTCAAGGCAGCCAACAACTGTGATCGAATTGTCATGCTTTGGTGTGGTTCGACCGAAATCTACACCCCGATGGCCGATGTCCATCAGTCACTCGATGCCTTCGAGAAAGGCCTCAAAGAGAATGACCCGCACATCTCCCCGTCGATGATTTATGCCTATGCCGCCCTTAAATGCGGTTATCCCTATGCCAACGGTGCCCCCAACCTGACGGTTGACACCCCTGCACTCGTAGAACTTGCCAAGAAAAACAAAGTTGCCATTATGGGCAAGGATTTCAAAACGGGTCAGACCCTGATGAAAACCATCGTTGCCCCTGGCCTGCGTGCACGCAGCCTCGGTCTCAGCGGCTGGTTCTCGACCAATATTCTCGGCAACCGCGACGGCGAAGTCCTCAACGATCCCGGTTCCTTCAAAACCAAGGAAGTCTCCAAGCTTTCCGTCATTGAACACATTCTCGATGGCAAAACCTTCCCCGAACTCTATGGCGATTACTATCACAAAGTCCGCATCGAGTATTATCCTCCCCGCGGCGACGCCAAAGAAGGTTGGGACAACATCGATATCTTCGGATGGCTCGGTTATCCCATGCAGATCAAGATCAACTTCCTGTGCCGTGACTCCATTCTCGCAGCCCCTGTTGCTCTCGACATTGCGCTTTCGATTGACCTTGGACAGCGCGCAGGTTTCTACGGTATCCAGGAATGGATGTCCTTCT
>JAGACY010000330.1 GCA_017613855.1 Pseudomonadota bacterium | reverse complement strand
TCATTCGGTACTCAGTCAGGAGGCCTGCTCCGAGATCGTTTAATGGTAGGACGACGGGTTCTGACCCCGTTAATCTAGGTTCGAATCCTGGTCTCGGAATTTTCATTCGGTACTCAGTCAGGAGGCCTGCTCCGAGATCGTTTAATGGTAGGACGACGGGTTCTGACCCCGTTAATCTAGGTTCGAATCCTGGTCTCGGAACTTTTTTGGCGGGTTCGTCTAGTGGTTAGGACGCTGGCCTCTCACGTCGGTAACACGGGTTCGAGTCCCGTACCCGCTGCTTAAAATCGACCCTCATTCGGGTCGATTTTTTTTTACCTGCAAAAAGGGAAAATACCATGATTCACTCCCAAGTCGAAACCTTCCGCTGGAATACTCAAACACAGCAGCTGGAAATCCTCGATCAGCTTGCACTGCCCGAATTGGAACGCTTTGTTCCCATGTACACGGTCGATGATTTCGTCAATGCCATTGCTGACATGCTCGTCCGGGGCGCGCCAGCCATCGGTATCACCGCTGCATACGGCATTTATTACTCCGCTCGCAATCACTGGAACGATCCCCAAAAACTGGCTCTCATTCAATCCGATAAAAACCGACTCGCCAATACCCGGCCAACGGCAGTCAACCTCTTTTGGGCGCTCGAACGCATCATGAAAACCGTTCACACCCACCTGCAGGATGAAACGCCGGATGCCATTTTACAGGAAGCACATGCCATCTGGCATGAAGATGTCGACATGAATCTCAGAATGGCCGAATGGGGCGCCAAAGAAATCGGAAACATCCATAATATCCTGACGCACTGCAATGCCGGCGCACTTGCCACCGGCGGCATCGGTACTGCCCTCGGCGTCATCCGCGCCATCCATGAAAATCAGCCCTCCCTCCACGTCTGGGTCGACGAAACACGCCCCTACCTTCAGGGCGCACGTCTCACAAGTTGGGAACTCATGAAAGACGGCATCGACTGTACACTCATCACCGACAACATGTCCGCCTATCTCATGAAACAAGGCCTTGTGGATGCCATCATCGTCGGCGCCGACCGCATCGCTGTCAACCACGACATTGCCAACAAAATCGGCACTTACGCACTCGCAGTACTCGCCAATTACCACAAAATCCCGTTCTATGTTGCTGCACCTGACTCGACGTTCGATCCCAATATTGCTTCCGGAAAAGAAATCGTCATCGAGGAACGTTCCGCAAATGAAGTCGTGTTCATCAAAAATCGAAGAATTGCCCCCGAAGGCGTCAAAGTCCGCCATCCTGCTTTCGATGTGACACCACATGAACTAATTACCGGCATCATTACTCCAAATGGCGTCATCCATTGTAAACACTAGTGTTTTTTTGTGTGGGCCTGCCTATCGACCTGCAGTCGATACGGCCGGCCGCTCCGGCTTCCCGGCTGCGCCGGGTACGCCTGCGCATTTTTTAATGCGCAATGAGCAGTTAGCAGTTAGCAGTTAGCAGTTAGCAGTTAGGGCATTCTCAAAGTTATTCCTCAAAGAATGAAAATTTTAGCTTCAGAGTGACACTTTAGTTTTGCATTCCAATTACAAATTACAAATTACAAATTAATCAGACGTTCCCTTTAGTTTTGCAAACTCAATTCCGCATTCCGAATTCCGCATTCCGCATTAAAAACGCATTCACCTTTAGCCTTAGACCTCTACCTTAGGCATTTTCATTCAATTCCGCATTCCGAATTCCGCATTCCGCATTAAAAATGCTTTACCCGATTTTCCCATTCTAGTAGAATTATACGGTATTTTTGTCTGTCACACCCATGTGTAACAGGTTGTGCGATTTCAGCGGGAAAACGAGATGCGTCTTAGAGTACTAAAGCCTGGCGTAGTAATTTGTCCGGAATTAAAGATTGATTCTTCACTCGATTCTCACAATGGTGTTGCCCAGTATTTGGCATCCGACAAGGAGTTAGGGCATGCACTTCTTCATCTTTTGCCGGATTTTGAGGATGGTAGTTTAGAAAAACTACAAAAAATCTCTCAATTTTACCAAAACCACCTTGGAATACAAACGCGGTGCGGTAGATACGAAGAATTTCTATTCCTGTCCGAGCCCTTCCCACTTGGGGAATTCATGTTTGAATGGCTCGAACGCCGCGAACGCATTCTCTTGCCTGAGGCATTAAAACACATCATCAAACTCCTCAAGGTCCTGCAGGAAGCCCACGACGAAAACATCTTTCATGGCCGGATTACCCCTAAATCCATTCTTCTTGAGCGCGTAAGTTCTTCTTATGGATTGCGCCTCATGGGATTTGGTGTAGCGCAGGCACTCACCTCATCCCTTCAATACGATATTGACTGGTTCGATTATACCTTCGATTTGGAAGGCATGTCTCCCGCTGCCGTCGATATCTATGGTATTGCCATCGTCCTCATGGGCCTGGTAAGCGGTGAACAGGGAATTGACAGCTTCGAAGCAACGGGATTGCTTCCCCCCATTCTGCGGGGCGGCCTGTTGCAGCAAGCCATGGAACGCGCACTCGCACTCAGGATTGACAGCTATCCCAATGTACTCACCTTCAGCCTCGATCTCGAAGCAGCACTTCTCGAAATCGATGAAAGACAGGGGGAAGTGTACGTCGGCGATCTCGTCGGTTATGAATCTGCCGTCAAGAGTGTCTCCGGAATTTCCAAACAATTCATCTCTTCCGAAAGCTCCGGTATTTGGAGCTCCATGTTCGAAACCCTCGAACAGGAAGAACGGTCGAGCCTGCTCTGTTCTCTCACTTCGCTTACGGCCATAAAAGCGGTCGAAGACGACGAAGACGATGATATTACCCATGTTTCTTCTCTGCCGCAGGCGGTACTCACACTGCAGCGCATCAAATCATCGCATGAACACGAGGGTGACTCTACCAATGTGACAAACCGGCCTCTCGTCGCCACGGAACAGGCCGAAGTCCCGGAACCCACGCAAAATATTTTACTCTCGGATGTCAAGAAACCAGAGACGACGGATGATGAGCACGAAATTACCGGAAGAATCGAGCGCGATGACATCGAAGCCTCCCGTAAAACAGACGTCATTCCTCAGCCCAGTCTCGAGAGTTTAGGCGAGCCTAAAAAAGAAGAAAAAACCGAGATCATTCAAGCGCCCAAAGCCCCCAATGCCAGCGAGGCACCTCAAGCCCCTACGACTACCGACGAAAAACTCGCTAGCCTGCAAAGCCTCGAAGCTGAATTGAAAGGCGACGAAGACGACGAAGTCGACGACGCCCCCACACGGGTAATGAAGCGCCCCAACTACATGACCATCAGCTTCGGTCAGGATCCCAAAGATGTCGAAACCTCCATTAAAGAAGTTCTCCAAAACGGCAGTCAGCAGGTCGTTACCATCACGGCAATGCTCAACCGGATTCGGGATGCAAAGGTCATCGAAGGCGAGATCGAAGTCGGCCATGATATTATTTATGATGAGAACGATCCCAAGGCATTTCCGACAGAGCCAAAACCCTCGCTAAAACCCGATCCGACCAAACAACTCCTTAACAATAACTCGAATACCAAAGATTCGAAAAAACATCGCAAAGACAGCGACGAAGTCCAAAAAACATCGGGCAAATCGATATCCAAAAAGGGTCAGAAAGCCTTCCTTCTGATTCTCATGCTTATCATCATCATTCTGTTCGCAGTCCTTCTCCTCAGACAGTTTGTTTTATAACATCATCACAATCCACACACAGTACAAGATTATCATTGGCCGTGTTAAACCAGCGTGGATATGAGATTTTGAATTGTTCGTCGGCAGCAGCAAAAAATACAAAACAATCCCCAAAAGATAAATACATATCTCGCTTTTGGCTGCTTAGCTTCGCATGTATTATTCTGTGTACACATACCAGTCCTGTATGTGCACAGAGTAAATGCGATCCCATGACTTCCATTTTCTGTGATTTATCCTGGCGTGGAAGCAGTCATTTTTACGAATGGATCGAAACTCAAAATCGCCGGTTTATTCTCATTCATAAAGATGAATATCAAAAAAGCGGTGATGTACAAATCTGGCTTCATGCACCGCAATTGGACGCTCAATCGTTACAAAATGAGCTAGCCAAAGGGATTCGCATGCTGATACTCGACGAATCCCACACATCCGCACAGTGGTACGAATATTTTTATCAGACACGGGGCACAGCCATAAACTCCCCCTTTATCGAAAATGCCGCGCACATCAATGGCAATCCCGATTTGCCAGTCTTCAGCCCGGATGACGCTATGATCGAACAGCTCGCATTGCCCCAGGAAGCAATGCAGTGGCAAATTGCCATGAATCATCCCACTCCCTTATTGCTTTCATCCAATACGCAAACACAGGAACTCAAATATATCTATACAATTTCACAGAATGAAGGCATCGCATACATCATTAGAGACGAGAGCCTGCTGACCAATCTGATGTTCAGCACACTCGACAATAAGAAATGGATCCATGCCATGCTCAACAATTTATGCGAGGGACGCAGTCCATGCAATATCTATTTAAATGAACCCAATGACCGATACATTCCCTCAGAAGACACCGTGACGGATGATTCATTCCAATCAAAAGCCGGACAAACCCTCACAAAATTCAAGAATAATTATCAGTCGTTAATAGATTCACACGGTGAAAGTATCAAAAAACTCCCATGGAGCTTTATTTTACTTCTGCTGGCTACCGTATGGACAATTATCGCTCTGCTCATGAGTTTCCCGGCAAGCCGAT
>JAGACY010000329.1 GCA_017613855.1 Pseudomonadota bacterium | reverse complement strand
TTATATTTTGATGGGCACGGCTATGCGCGTTTGCGCATACGCCGTGCGTGCTCGCCTTGGGGCGACCACATTGGGTCGCCCCTACGTCTCGCATGAATGATCCTCATGGGAATTGCTCGTTTACGGGCGGCCACGCAGGGCCGCCCCTACAGGCGACCACATTGGGTCGCCCCTATGCTCGCTTGATTTTGTTCCCAAGAGAATGCATTTTATATGGGCAAAAACAAAAAACGCGGCGTTTCACCGGGGGAAGTAAAACGCCGCTGGGGCTGCGATAATCGCTGATTATCGCAGGGGGGTATTCTGAGTTCTATCACTCCGCTTTTTTTTCGTCAACAATTTTATTAGGCCATGATTCACGCATGTAAATTTTTTGTTCACGCGATCATCATCACGAAGATGCATTTTCATCCTGGTCGTGTGAATTCGGATCGGAGTTCGCAGTTTCGTCAGTCTCATCTTTCATTTTGAGTTTTCGTCGTCCGTGGACAACCAGAATGATGCCCAGAATGACCATGGGTATACTTATCCACTGCGAGGTTGAAAGCAAGACTCCTCCGCGATCATCGTCGCGCCAGAACTCAATGATAAAGCGCAAAATCCCGTATGAAATCAGGAATGTGGCAATTTTTTGACCAGGATACAGGACTTTTTTGCGCGTCACCCAAAGGTAAATGAAGATGATCAGGGCACCGAACAGCTCATAGAGCTGCGTAGGATGTACCGGCAGTGAGAGCCATTCTCCGATTTCTTTATGCTGAGCCACGAGTTGATCGTAGAACAATTCCCGGTGGCGTTTCCATGCATCGGAGTACTGCGGAAAGCGAATGCCCCAGGGCATGTCTGTCACTTTGCCGAAGCAGCAGCCGGCCAGGAAACATCCGGCACGTCCAAAGACGAGCCCCAAAGAAATGACGGGCGCTCCTAAATCTGACAGTTTGAGCAGCGGCCACTTTTGGCGTTTTGCAAAGAAATAAGTGGTAATCAAGGCCAAAATAAGTCCGCCGTAGTAAGTCAGTCCTCCGGCCCAGAACATCAACGGGCGCAGGCAGCTGCGCTCGGGAATACATTGACCTTCGATACATTGATTGCCAATATTGTAGCCTTGATTCTGAGCTGCGATGCATTGTGCCGAATCGACGCATGCTTTTCCGCTTGGGAGTGGTTCGGCCAGTTTATCCGGATCAACACAGAGCCAGACATAATCCATCAAAAAACCGTCAAAAAGCACATGGGCAAGACGTGCACCGACGATACTGGCTAAAATCAGGACAAAGCAAAGATCGATGATCTTGACGGGATCGAAATTCCCTACGCGAATGGCTTCACGCCGCAATAATAGCGAGCCAATAAAAAAGCCGAGCATGACCATCGTAAAATAGGATGGCAGTGCCCAAACACCTTCACCGATGAGTACTGGATACATATTTTATGTGTGAGGGAAACCTTTTCTTTTGTGCCAAAAGAAAAGGTTTCCCCCCCACCCCCTTCCAAAAGAAAAGCAATGTTAAGAATTATCTTTTGCGTTGTTAATTTGTTTTAGACACTTCCGATTCATTATCGGCATTCTCTGATTTATCTTCAGGTTGTTCCACATCTGATGGCTCAGCTTTATCATCATCAGCGTTTGCCTTTGCGGGTTCATCATTTGGGGTAGCCTCTGTTTTCCCTTCTGCCGGCACAGCTTTTTTATCTTTAATGCTCTGAACAAGCATGGCCAGGATGAGGAAAGCTACGCCGCCTGTGACGAATACGTCTGCAATGTTAAATGTAGGCCAATAATGATCACCGACGTGCCATGAGATAAAGTCGATGACATAGCTCAATCGGAAGCGGTCTATGACATTGCCGATAGCGCCGCCAAGAACGCAGGCCAGCGATAGGATGAGTACTTTATTTTTCTTCCAGGAACTGAGCCAGATGAAGACAGCGATGAGGATCATGGCCAGAATGCCGGTAATTCCAAAGAAAACTGAGCGGAATTTGGGTGTGGCATTCGCTAAAAAACTAAAGGCAGCGCCTGGATTTCTTGCATATTGGTAATCGTAATATCCGTCAATCACGGTTAGCCCCACTTGATGAAGTTCAAGTGTTTCTCCCGGCTTGATCTCAGTCTGCGGCATGATGCGCTCATTATTGAGAGTCGCATTGAACAGGATTTTTTTATTCTCATACTCACTGTTACCGGGATATCGTTTTTGAATGATATCCTCGGCAGTGCCGGTATTCTGCTCATTGACTGTTAATGTTACATAATGATCGGGAAAGCGCACATTGGCGAGGTTGTCTTCGGCCCAGTTTTTTGTCCATTGATCGAGGAAAACGGCAATAAAGACGATGAATGCCGCAATGATAAGTTTTATCGCTTTTTCTTTCATGGTCTATTTAGGGGGTAAAGTGACGGTTCATGGAACGTCTGTACAAAATACAATCAACACGCTCCGTAGGGGCATTTTATTTGGTTGTTAGCGGAGCACAGTTGTATGCTGTTAGTGGCCGCAGGCAAAACCCTGAGATCAAGGGGAATGTTACCTACGGATCAAGCTGAGCATGGCATAACTCCGTGATTTGGCAATTGCGCATTGCACATTGCGCATTGCGCATTAATTACGCGGTATATCATGTTTTGGCGGATTTTTAATCATAATTACGCGAACTATCTGTCCACCGCAAATTTACGAAAGCCTGAATGCCGGGCAGAGGCCTTTGCAGGACATCTGCCGAGGACATGTCATTAAGCATATTGTCGATATCGAGGGAAAGCCATAATGTATCATAAAGGTTCATCGCAAAATGAGCATTGAGCCGTAATTTGGAACGCGAAAAATCAGTTCCTGTCATATTACGCGGCACTTTTGACTGGTAGTGGATGTCTACCGATGTTATTAAATGGCGATTTTTCCAGGATAATTCCCCCATGACATGATGTTTTGCGGTCGTTGGCATTGGGTAGCCGTCGTCAGTGATAACATCTGCCAGTGTGTATTCGGCTTTTGCAGAGAATCCATACCATCCGGAAGAGGATACGGAAACCTCGAGACCACGGGCAGTGGCCCCGGATATATTTTTTGCTTCGAAAAGGTAGGGGGTTACGGGGATAAAACGTATCAAGTCTTCATGAAGATTGTAAAATCCCGTTATGGATGTTTTAAACCATTGTGCCGGAGAATAAGCTATTCCCAGTTCATGGATATAGCTTCTTTGCGTGGCTAGTGAGGAATTGCCACGAATGTACTCGGTTCGATAATAGGATTCATCAAAAGTGGGGTAGCGCTCGGCCATGGATGCAGAGGCCCAAAGGGATAGTTCTTTGAATGGCTGTCCCGTCACACCTGCATGATATGAGAATAATGGGGATTTGGTGTCAACGTTCCAGTCGAGTCTTCCGCTGACAGCGAGTTCAAGTCTATCCTGAAAAAAAGACAATCCTTCTATAATAGATGCTGAAATTAGGTGTCGGCTGTGATTTTGGGAGCGTGTTTGGTCGAACACGAGCATTTCGCTGGTCAGGTATTGGTATTCATAGGTAAAATCGATGGATGTCCGGCTCCAGTCACTCAATAAAAAAATACCATTTGTGTCCAGTATGGTGCGTGATTCAAGGTAGTCTGAATAGGTATGGGTTCCTCCGACAAATGATGTGGGATTGTCATAAATGTCCCCCGAAAGGCGTTCAGATGCCGAAAGATTCAACTGAACCAAAGATTTTCCCAAAGAAAAAGGGGCAAACTCAGTATTGATGCTGCTCAGGGAGAGCCATAGTTTTTGCGATGCATCGCGATATTTTGCCGGATATTCTGATTGGCCGGCTTCTTCCCTGTCGATGTAACTCAGGAGAGAAAACGCAGTCATTTTGAGAGATGAAAGTGCAATATCTGCAAAGAGCTGGCCTCCGATTCTGGATGCAGCATTGTGTTCTCGCGTTTGCAGTGTGCCCTGCTCATCGTAATACTGGAAGTTACCAGGGGAAGAATCTCCCCAAAAAGCGCCGGATATCTGCCAGTTATCCGGATGAATTTTTCCTTGTGAGAAGAGGGAAAAATCATTCATGGTGCTGACAGATAGTTGTGTTCGCATGGGGGCATCCAAATTGGGCTGCAAATCCACAAGCCCTCCCACGGCTCCGTTGGCAGCAGCTGCACCGCTTCCGAATACTTTTGCATTTTGGATGAGTTGTGCAGGTATGAGTGCCAGATCGGCGCTGGCATCGGACAGTGCATTGAGAGGAATATTTAAATAGCGGATGACGATATCTTGTGCAGCTGCACCACGAAAAGCGAAAGATTTTCGCTGAAGCCTATTTCCACTATCGGCGATGCGTGCAGATGTAACTTTGTCGAGCAGTTTGGATAGTTCGAGGCTTTGGTCATCTATGGAAATGGTTGTGGCATGTTCAAGTCTGTCATCATGTGAATTGACTGGGATTTCATTGTACTCGGCAGTGTTTTCTACGGTTTCGAGAACGATGGCGTCCTGTGCATTTGCTTCAGTGACACAGATACATGAGAGAGCGCCGAAAAGCCAGAACCATTTGGGAGGTGGAGATATTTGCATGGACAAAAAAAATCCTCGCAAAAGCGAGGATTTTCAATAGGGACCGAAGGATTATTCGGCTTTTTCTTCGCCTTTTTCTTCGCCTGCATCAGCAGCATCGGCTGCGGTATCAGCAGCTTCCTCTTCTTCTTCAGCGCTTTCTTCAACTGCATCTTCGGGTTTGCCAGAAGATTTGTAAGGCTCAAGATCCGGGGCTGATGGATCCGATTTGGTATAGGTTAAATCGAAACGATAAATACCGCGGACACCACAGATATGGCCCGAAAGATCAAATTCGAGCTTACCACTTGAGCTAGGTGGTTCGAAGTAATAGACGTCGGTAATGGTTCGTCCTGGTTCGATAGAAATTTTACCATTTACCTGATTCTTGCCTTTTACCCCGTTTCCGAGCTTGACGCGTTTTTGCTGGCTGGTTTTTTCAAAGAAAAGGTTAATACCAACAACATCGGTGCCGTGGCTTGGATCATAGCTCTTACCCTCACTGCTGTTGTTCGTCAGTGAAACATAAATCGCCAGAACCGGTTTTTCAGTGTAGGCATACGGGTATTTGAGCGGTTTTTTGGGAGGATTTACCGTCGCCAGTTCAGCATATTCCTGGATGACTTTCGTGACTTTGACTTCCAGACCATCGAGGTTGGCCGTTTGTCCCTGCTGAGTAGGCGGTTTGGCAGCTACTTCGACGGGTTTGTTGACCTTGAAACGCATAATTTTGGTTTCACCAATGATGGTGCCGGGGACAAGGACAACGAGTTGTTCATTGGTGACAGGCGGTTCGAAGAGATATTCATCGTATATTTCGCTGCCCGGGGCAATCTTTACGACGTTTTCAATATGCTGACCAGGGGTGTGGTAGTTATTTGCAGCATCGAATTTGATGGCTTTTACGTTTTGACGTGCACCCGTTTCAGGATCCGGATCTGTACAAAGCTGAACGCGATTTTTGGCACCTTCAAGGTGAAGCGGTTTGTACTGCTTTTCTTCACCCGAACCATTTTTTATTTTAAGTCTGAGAATTGCAACTTTATCCTGTCCTTCTGAAGGTCGTGCAGCACGATTGGAACCATCCAGAAAATCAGGCGTTGTTACTTCAAAGGATGAGACAGAGACTTCGACTTTATTTAAAACGTCGGCCTGTCCAACCTCTCTTGGAGGTTCAGGCGGCTCGCCTTTGCATCCAACAAAACCAAAAGTCATAGAAGCGATCAATAACGCTGTCGTCAATTTCCCGCTTATCTTCATTATTATTCTCTCATGAATGAAATGAAACAATCCGTGCCCGATATTGGGGCACACCCTCAGAGGAATCTTTTACACCGATACGGGCTTTTATGTCAAAAAAAACAACGGTGCGCGTATTGAGCCTATGGCGAAATAGCGCAGCGAGCCAAATCGTAGCCAACGCTGAAAGTAGTTGGCAAGATTGGCGAAAATTGAATATTATTCTAAATTAAACAAAATACAATGACAAAAATTCATAACGCTATGCGCGATTTTTAGGCAGAACCGTTTGTGCTGTAGGTGTTTGTGTGACCTGTAATCACCAAGGCGCACACAGGGATTCCGCTTTTCTTGTTTGACAATGGATATAAAAAACTCTACTGAATAAAATTGTGCGTTTTTCGAATTAAATTCGCAATGCTTTTTTATGATAATTACCGCTGTGGATGATGGTTTCGTGACTGAAGTTGATGGATTTTTGCCGACAGGAAGTGCCTATTTATGTGGCAAAACAAGGATACAAGCACGAATTCACATCCGAGACAAAGTGCTTTTTAGGGAGGATAAAGTATGACCAGGCACAACAAATTCTTTTTTTTCGCAGGCATGATAGCTACGCTTGGAATGTTTGGTTGTGATTCCAATGACAAGGAAAGCGAGTTCAGCTGCGATGAGACATTTGTCAACAAATGCGAGGGAACGAAATTTCAGCGCAGATGTGGAAAAAATCACATGCAATATCTCCAGGAATGCTCTTTGGGGTGTGTAATGGATTCTGCTGGAAAGAGCATTTGCCAGGGAGAACCTTTATGTGCAACGCCCTGTGAGGAGGGATATTACTGTGATTATGACACGTGCAGACCGATTGGGACGACTCCGACACCTGCAGTCGAATGCATGACAAACGACGAATGCTTGGGAGATAAGGTTTGTACGAACAATCACTGTGTTGATCCTGGTGTCGCTCCGGAATGCACGATAGACGACGACTGCACAGGAGATCTGGTTTGCGACAACAATCATTGCGTCGATCCTGGTGTGGGGCCGGAATGCACGACGGATGATCAGTGCGATCCTGATGAGATCTGCGATAACAACAAATGCGTTGAAGCCGTGGCCTGTGTAGAAGAGGGGTATCCCAAATGTAATGATGACAACACGGCAGCCCTGACCTGTGTCGAGGGGGTTGAACGTACGACCGAATGCGGTGTGGGTGAATCTTGTGCAGATGGTCTTTGCGTCTGCGAAGAAGAGGCTAAAAAATGCAATGATGATGGCGTTCCCATGGTTTGTTCCGGCGGCGGCTGGATTTTGGGCGATGCCTGCGGTGAAGGTTTGACCTGTAAAGATGGCGAATGCAAAGAAGAGGCTGGACCTGGCCCAGAGACTATGACTTGCGGCAAGCTCACCATTGAGGATACTTCGAACGCCTGTGAAATTAAGGGATCGGGCGATACAATCATTCTGCGCGGCGATGTCCTTGGGGTGAATGAAAACTACGAAGGCGGCATGGTCGTCGTCGAAGATGGGAAGATTACCTATGTGGGATGCGGCGATGAGAACATCGATCTTGACAATGCCACCGTCATTACATGCCCCGATTCAGTCATCAGCCCGGGTTTGATTAATGCACACGATCATATTACATTTTCGAATGCAAAACCCGACAGTTGGGAGGATGAAAGATTTGATCACCGCACCGATTGGCGTAAACGCAAGAATGGTCATTCCGGCCACAATGGTTCGAGCACCAAAACGAATGAAGTGGTTGAGTTACGCCAACTCATGAGCGGTACAACAGCCATATTTGGATCTGGAAGCGTGAGCGGCCTGATTCATAATATCGACAAAGAAGGCGTGGATGGAATCGCCGCTACATACGAAACATTCCCGATTGGTAAAACAGATGTCTCTGGAAAAGTAAATGATCAGGGGGATGGTAACCAGGAAAAGAGTGGCTGTACCAAGTTCCAATTCCTCACAGCGAATTCCAAAAAACCTTATTATGGACCGCATATTGGCGAGGGAATTAATGACGTAGCAATCAACGAGTTACGATGCTTTAGTGGTGAAGGTGAAGGCGCTCAGGATTTCTTTAATGAGAAACTGGCGATTATACATGGTGTGGCTGCGACACCGGATATTGTCTTTAAGATGGCGCAAACCGATACCAAGCTCATTTGGTCACCGCGTACAAATGTTTCATTGTATGGTGATACTGCGATCATTCCTTTGTTCAAAAATATGGGCGTAACAATGGCCTTGGGTACTGACTGGATTCTGTCGGGCTCAATGAACATGCTGCGTGAATTGCAGTGTGCTGACTTTTTGAATGAGTATTATTTCGATAAAGTGTTGAATGACTATGATCTTTGGATGATGGCAACCTATAATGGCGCGCTTGCATTTGGCCTTTCGGATATTTACGGCGCACTTAAACCTGGTGCCGTCGCGGATATCGCAATGTATCGCACAAAGGATAATCGCAAAGCACATCGTGCTGTGAT
>JAGACY010000328.1 GCA_017613855.1 Pseudomonadota bacterium | reverse complement strand
GTGAAGGCGAAGGCGAAGGCGAAGGCGAGGGTGAAGGCGAAGGCGAGGGCGAAGGCGAAGGTGAAGGTGAAGGCGAAGGCGAGGAACCCGAACCGGCAGAACCCGAGACGTGTGCTGATCCTGATGAGGATGGGGATTATCTCTCGGATGAAATCGAAGGAAAAGCCGAAGAACGCGATACGGATAACGATACGATTCCCGATTATCAAGATCCGGACAGTGACGGCGATACGATTCCCGACAGTATCGAAGGCGGAACCATTTGTTCCGGTGAAGATCCCATTAACAGCGGTTATGGGAATTACGATTATGTGAATAATGATATCGATGGAAATCATATTTCTGATACCATCGAATGCTGTGGTGCCGATGAAAGCAAGGGCGGTACGTGTGCTGAAGATGTCGTAAAAGACGAAGCTGGATTCTTTACCTTGTGTCACGACACAAACGGTGACGGAATACATGATTATGTCTCAAATGATAACGACGGTGACGGCAAGGAGGATATGAGTGAAATCACGGGATTGGTGAGTGGCTCCGATAAGATTGGACCAACTCAGTTTTCCGGCGATTGCGATGGCGATACCATTCCCGATGAGCAAGGATCCGTCGAAAATCCGGTCGATTGTGATAAGGATGGTATTCCCGATTTTATGGATGTCGATAGTGATGGAGATACCATCATCGATCTCGTCGAGGGTGACGCGGCTCGTGGCGAATTCTTTGCCCGTTATTCGCAGGACAGCGACGGCGATACTATCCCAGACAGTGAAGAATGCCGCGGTGACAAGATCGAAATCAATGGGGTAGAGTACTTTACGAATTGTGTCGATACCGATAAAGGTACCGATGGCGAAGACGGTATTCCCGATTATATGGACCTCGACAGTGACGGCGATGGCTTGTCGGATAAATATGAAAAGGAAAAAGGACTGGATCCCTATAACGAAGACAGTGATGGGGATGGCGCATCGGATCTCATTGAATTTGGTGCAGGTACAAATCCTAAAGATCCTGCTGATAACCCGGAGACAAAAGGCAATTTTGTCTTTAAAGTGCCTTATCAAAAAAAGAGCAGTCCCGATAAAGGCTCTCTTTCGTTCTCGACATCTGTACAGGTGGTGGATGTGTATTTTGCCATTGACACATCTGGTTCGACATATGATGAATATGAAGCTCTTCAAAGTAATATTACACCGCTGCTAAATTCGTTGCAATGCAAAGTCAAAGACAACAATTTTGTATGCAAAGAAGATAAGGATTGCAAGGACCACGGCATTGTTGATTCAATCTGCTCGGTGACGTCTAACAGATGTGTGGAAGATCCAACCAAAAAATCCGGTGGATGTGTGACTGATATGTGGACCGGCGTTGGAACATGGTGCGGATGCAATTTCTTCCACTCTCTCCAAAATATTGGTCCTGATGTCAATGCAACAGTAACTGCTCTTAGCAATTATTATTATCCCGGAGGCAGCTATGAAAATGCTTGGGATGCCGTCTATTGCTCACTTGCAACCAATGCCGAAACTGGTTCGGGTAAAGTTTGTAAATCAAGAAGTGCGTCAAGCCAGCCCTGCTCATCAGGAGATACATGTATTGGCTTCAGAGAGAATGCCATCAGAACGCTCGTTGTCCTGACCGATGAAGGTAGCGTTCAAGATGATGTCTGCCCTGCAGTTTCCAATGGTGACTATGATTATAATTATACAGCCGCACTCACCGAACATGACAGGCAGCTTGCCATCAAGACCGGAGAATATGCCCGTTCAAAACGAGTCAACGTTATCGGCTTCTGGGGGCAAGCCTCATCTCAACCAGGAGCAATCAACGTTCTTACACCTATGATTGAGGGAAATGGTCTTAATACGAAAGATTTTTTGATCAAATGTGATGGATCAGGCATCGTGGAGGCAACCAAAAAAGCCATTATCTCGATTTCACAAAACAAACCACTCGTAATCACGACAGAAGCCAGCGATATCGACGCGGGTGCTGCATCACTTATTGACAGCCTGAAGGTCAATATTACAGATGAGGCTGTTGAGGGCAAGACATGCACAAAAGTTGAGAATATTGTTGCAGGTAAGTTTGAGGGCATTTCTGCCTTACTGCCTGGCCGGGTCGTCTGCTATGATCTGAAGCCAGTCGATGTCAATACCACCATTCCTGCCAAGGATGAACCTCAGGTTTTAAAGGCCAAAATTGCCATCAAAGGCGACGGCTCGGCACTGAGCGAGCGTGTGGTCTATTTCCTCGTTCCGCCGGTACTCGAGGAAGGTGAGCAAATCAATTAGAGCGTGCTTTTATATAATTTGCGGCGCGTATTGAACGGGCGGTCCCTTTGGGGCCGCCCGTTTTATTAGCGCCGCACGCCGCGCGTATTGCACCGCAGGGGCAATAGCGGGCGAAACATAAAAAATATACGACCACTTGTCGTTATAATGCGTTATTCTGCATACATGTAAATGTTTGTATCACATTCAGCGTAACAAAAATATTCTGAATTATCTTCGATAATCCGTTTGATTTACTATGCGCGGGGTGTTAAAAGGTCAAACCATGTCAGGGGCAAGTGCGCCCAAAAAGGCGTCCATAGGGGACGCAACTTAACCAAAAAGGGAGTATTATCATGGCATTTAATCCTTTCGAAATGGCTCAGAAACAGTTTGACAAAGTAGCAGAGCAGCTCAATTTGAGCAGCAGCATACGCGCTTTGCTCCGCGAACCGATGCGCGAGTATGTAGTCAGCCTTCCGATTCGAATGGATGACGGATCAATGAGAGTTTTTAAGGGTTTCCGCGTTCAGCATAACGATGGCCGTGGTCCCTGCAAGGGCGGCATCCGCTTTGCACCGGGTGAAACAATTGATACGGTGCGTGCGCTTGCGACGTGGATGACGTGGAAATGTGCAGTGGTCGATATTCCTCTTGGCGGCGGCAAGGGCGGCATTGACTGCGATACGCATACGCTTTCGATGACGGAACAGGAACGCCTGTGCCGTGCATGGGTACGCGCGCTGGCATCGGAAGTCGGCCCGGTTCAGGACGTTCCCGCGCCCGACATGAACACTCGCGGATATCACATGATCTGGATGCTCGATGAATACGAAGCGATTCATCACGGCAAATTCCCCGGCTTTATTACGGGCAAACCCGTAGGCAGCGGCGGATCGCTGGGTCGTACCGAAGCCACTGGTTATGGCGTCATTTGTACCCTCAAGGAAGCCTGCAAAAAACTCGGGATTGACATTGCCAAGACGACGGCGTCGATTCAGGGCTTTGGTAACGTGGCCTATTATGCCTGCGAGCGCTATCTGAACCTGGGCGGCAAGATCATCTGCGTGTCCTGCTGGGACAACACCGACAAATGCTCGTATACCTTCAAACGCGCATCGGGCGTGGATATCGTCGAGCTTAAAGCCATCAGCAACGAACACGGCGAAATCGACAAGGCTCAGGCCAAAGCGAAGGGTTATGAGATTCTTCCGGGCGACCAGTGGATTTCGCAGGATGTCGACATCCTGATTCCGGCTGCCCTCGAGAACCAGATCAATGCCGGCAATGTCGAAAAGATCTCCAAACAGGTCAAGATCATCGCCGAAGGCGCCAATGGCCCGACGACCCCCGAAGCCGACGAAGTCATCAAAGCTCGCGGCATTTATCTGATTCCCGACTTCCTGTGCAATGCCGGTGGCGTGACCTGCTCGTATTTCGAACAGGTTCAGTGCAACATGAACTATTTCTGGGAGAAAGCCGAAGTCCTCGAAAAACTCGACCAGAAAATGGCCTCGGCTTACGCCAAAGTGCATGAAATGGCCGTCGACAAGAAAGTCTATATGCGCGATGCGGCTTATATGATCGCCATCGAACGCGTTGCCAATGCTTGTGTGGCGCGCGGATGGGCGATGAAATAATTCGCAATGCGCAATGCGCAATTCGCAATTATTCAGGCATTCTCAATACTATCTCTAAAGAATTAAAGTCGTTTTAGCTTTGGAGTCATATTTGAGAATTGCAG
>JAGACY010000327.1 GCA_017613855.1 Pseudomonadota bacterium | reverse complement strand
TACGAAGTACAGCGTGATATCGGCGTCATCCTCTACGCGGAGCGTTTGCTCTGAATCCATGGAAACTGCCGCCTTCCGCAGCTGCAAATATGATGAATACGAACCGACAGACACGATCGAAGGACCGCGGCTGTCGTTTTTTTATCTGCAGGCAAATCGAACAACTGTCAACAAGTGTTAACAAATGCTGCAACTGCTGACAAATTCAACTTTAACAAACTCGATGGCTATCCCGAATTTGTTCTTACGGGCAATGGCAAGCTCCTCATTAAAGCCGCTCATAAAACTTCTGACGGCAAGTATGAAGAACAGGATATCATGAACGTGAGCTTGCTTGCTTCTGTGGATGATGCCTCCCAACCTATTTACGGCGGCCCGGTAACTATCGGTGACTTCAATAAAGATGGTCTCCCCGAAGTCGGCATAGCTTCGACAGGTTATTTTGGTGTGTATGATCCCAAATGTAAAAAGTATGAAGCAGGAAAATGTGCCGATAAAGGCGTGCTTTGGGAAAGAGTTTCGCAGGATGCTTCTTCGGGAAGAACGGGATCTTCGTTATTTGACTTCGATGGAGATGGACAGAGTGAGGCTGTTTATGCGGATGAATGCTTTACCCGTGTCTATGACGGCCAGACGGGGAAGGTTCTCTTTAGTGCCCGCCGCAGTTCCAGTACTTCTATCGAAGCACCGGTTATCGTCGATGTCGATGATGACGGAAGTGCCGAAATCCTGATGGGATCCGATAACAATCAAAGTTGCTACAATGATAAGGGAGAAAAACTGGGTTCCGGTAACAAGAACAATAACGCGGTTGACCCGATCCATGAGGGGATTCGCTGCCTTGATGACGAAGACTGTCCTACTTCGAAGAATTGCAACAAGACCATCCATCTCTGCACCTGTACGTCCGATGATGAATGCAATTCGCAGTATACCAAGGTAGATGGTAAGGATAAGATCCTTCAGCAGTACGTTTGTGCGGAACCCATCCATTCCGATGTGGGGATGATGATTAACAGTGACGGCAAAGGGCGCAAAATGGCCCAGAAACGTGGTACACGTCCCAAGGGGTGGAAAGATGGCGACTATAAGGTTTGCCGTGCCACAAGAAAGTACGAGGATATCGGTGTTTCCGATCTCATGATTTTCCGTGATCGACTCGATCGTTGGGTCAGTTCGCGAAATATGTGGAATCAGCATGCCTACAATATCATCAACATTGAAGATAACGGGAAAATGCCGACTCCCCAAAAATGGTTGGATAACTGGTTGCTCAAGAGCACGGAAAAGAAAACGTCTGCGGGTGATCCAGCTCCTGTATATAATAACTATCGCCTGAACAGCCAGGGTAAATATGGTGCCGGTATGGCTCCCGATATTACCGGTCGTTTCCTGCCGGATTCCATTTGCGGTACCTCCAAGAATGCCGAAGGCAAAGATGTTCACCTCATCAGCGGCAACCTCTGTAACCGAGGAACCAAGCCCGTCGGCGATAAATTACCTGCGACATTCTTCTATTACGATGAGAGCAAACCGGATCATCGCGGTAAGAAGATTTGTACCTCCTATACCAAGAAAGTGGTCGGCGTCGGTGAATGCAGTATCGTCGGCTGTGAAATCAGCGAAGAAGATCTTCAGAATATCGCCGGTAAAAAAGTATTGCTGGTCTCCAACCTCGATGAACACGGTTTTGCGGCTACCATCGAATGCAATACCGATAACAATACAGACTCGATTGTCGTCGATGATTGTTCAACCCCCATCATCATTAATTAAGGCAATATTCCTGCGACAGTCAGAGAAAATATCGATTTGAAGTAACCCCCGGTTGCAAACGTGATCGGGGGTTATTTGTTACTACTCAGCCGGGGCTCTGCCCCGAACCCTGCCAAAGGGCTTTCACTTCGTAATATCAAATCCGCTTCGTTTCCCGCGCCTATCGGCGCTCCAACTTGCGCATTTGATTTGCTCACTGTGCCCTCAATACGCACCGTTCACTGGACGGTGCTCATTTCGGCCCCTTTGGAATCCTCAATCTTTAAACTGATGAACATGTACGTTATCACAAACCAGTGCGAAATGGGGCCCCTCCCCCATTCCGAACCAAAGTATTACGATTCCTTATGTTTCGGGGGTGAAATACGTATTTCATGATAAAAGTTAAGAACCTGCTGAGTAGCCCTAGGTTATTTGTATTCATTATTTGCTTTTTTCTGAAATAACGATAAGCTCTATTGAGTTAGCCATGGTAGGCACATGATGGAGCATGGAGGGCTCTCAATGAATCGATACATTACCGCAGCATTCGTTATTTCCGCTTGTTTTACGGCGGTTTCTGCATCCGCACAGACGCCCGTTCCCGCTGATACGGCCATCACCATTCAGGTCGCATCCAAACGCATGACGCTGGCAATTGCGCCTGCTCAGGGCGACACCGTTTCAGACCTCGATAAGTTGCTCAATCATACCTTGCAGCTTACAGGCCTCTTTGACATGGTTCCTCAGGCTTCATTTCTGCCGGGGCTGGTCAATGAAAAATTGGCTAATACCAACTATGATCAATGGTATGCCTCAGGGGTGAGTGTCGTCGTTAAAACAGAAGTCAAAAAAGTAGGGGGATCGGTGACGCTCGATTTTGGACTATTTGATGCAGAGTCCAAAAAACGCATCGAGCTCGATTATGGTACCAAAACGGCGTCTGCCGATGGGTACCGCAAAGTCGTCTATGCATTTGTGAATGCAGTGATGCTGTATTTTACTGGTGAACCCGGCTTTTTCGGACAATCCCTTTTGGCTGTGACTCGCGAGAGTAAAGGCAAAGGCGCTCGCGTCGTTCAAATGACGACAGATGGCAGCGGTATTTCTCGGGTGACCAAATCCAATGCCATCGAAATGCTTCCTGCCTGGGGACCGGGTGGTTCGATCTTGCTTACCAGCTATGCCAAAGGAAATCCCGATCTCTATACCGTTACCGGCGGTGCCGGACATCGCATTTCCTCGCATCCCGGTATGAACAGCGGTGCTTCGTATTGCGCTGGCAATGGACGTATTGCATTGACCCTGTCTAAAGACGGCAATGCCGAAATCTATACGATGTCCGCAGGCGGTGACGATTTGCGCCGTCTGACCAACAACCACGCCATCGATACTTCGCCAGTCTGGTCGCCCGATTGTTCCAAGATCGCTTTCGTTTCGGATCGCGGTGGCAATCCACAGATTTATACGATGAGTGCCGATGGCTCTGGGGTGACACGCCTCACGATGCTCGGCAAATACAATACCAACCCTGCCTGGGGCAAAAAAGGTCTCATCGCATTCAGTGCCCGCGATGAACAAAATAGCCTCGATATCTATGTCATCAACGAAGACGGCTCAGATCTCACTAGAATTACTCAGCAGCAGGGCAAAAATGACAAGCCTACCTGGTCGCCGGATGGCCGATATCTCGCGTTTTCTTCGACGCGCGATGGTTCGAGCCGTATCTATATCTCGACGGCCGATGGTAAATCCCAGAATGCAGCTACAACCTCGGGATGGTACGAAAATCCTGTGTGGGGAAGGTAAAAAAAAAGGAATCGCGAATGAAAAAGCTTGTTCTCATTTCATCTTTAATTCTCATGCTTGCAGGCTGTGCCAGCAAACAGCCGGTATCCGAATTAATTAACGATGCTACGAATGCTCTGAATGGTGCAGGCAATGCCCAGGATTGTGCAGCAGAAACCTTTAAACTGGCTCAGGCCGCTTTGAAGGAAGCTCAGGATGCTCAGGCTGCCGGCGATGATGAAACTGCACGTACTAAGGCAAGACTCGCCCAAACCCTGGCAAATCAGGCCAAAGAAGAAGCCGAACTCAATGCCGAAGAGTGCGAACGCCGCAGGAATGCTGCCAATGCCATCGAAGAGAAGCTCAATGACAATGTCATTGACGAACTCGCAGGCGGAACAGATCTCGAAAGTGACGATACTTTCAAAATCATCTACTTTGATTTTGATGAATCGTTCCTGACGTCGAGTGCAGTCTCCGATTTGACGGCCAATGTTGCGGTGCTCAAGTCCAAACCTCAGCTTAGCGTCATCCTTGGGGCACATACGGATGAACGTGGCACGACCGAATACAATCTGGCTCTGTCACAAAAACGCGGTGATGCCGTTAAAGATCATGCAGTCAGCATGGGGATCGATGCCTCTCGCATGACCGTTGTTCCCTATGGCAAAGAGAAACCGGCTGCGATGGGCAACCGGGAACAGGATTATGCGCTTAACCGCCGGGTTGAATTCATTTCGAGATAGAAGTTCAGTTCAATGGGGATGACTTTTGGGGCGTTGCGGGGCTATGCCCCGCAGTGGGGGTAGGCGCGTATCGCGCGCACCGGAATGCGCATCTTCGTCGTCAGCTGCGTTGTCGCCGTCGGTCACGTACCCAATACGCTTCCTCCGGCTTCGCCTTGATTCCAGGAATCTGCATCATTCCGACGGCGAGAATTGTTGTTTTCGCGCGAGCGCGCCGCTGGGGGCTGCTGCCCCCTGCCACATCATCAATCCATGTACTGATAGGAAAGCGTCAACACGAGTCCAAGGGATATGTCATCTTCTTTATCGGACCACCAAACCGCGCCGGGGTCAGTATAACCGCCGAAATTGAATTCCATATCGAGCCCAAGCGTGAAGTTGCTATCAAATAGCCAAAACATTCCAGCCTGAAGACGTGCCAGCCAGGACGAATCCTCCGAGTTAAAGTAATCGGCTTGTAGATCAGAAAAAGTAATTTCATAACGTTTGCCCAGGCCAATGCCCGCTCCCAGTTTAATGATAAAATGGTCAGTCAGCGGGATGTAGCCGTTGAGTAACGCAAGGAGGCCACTGTTTGTCGTTCGATAGGCAATATCGTTATGATCAGAACGTTTTGTGCCATCTTTGGCCCAAATCATGTTCCAGGTGACTTCGAGTCCGATGCCGATGTACTTCCAATGCATATCGAAGCCAATGCGTGCAGAATAACCGGTAGCATCATCGAGCATATCGAATGCCGGGCCTATGCCGATGTAGGGAGCCAGGCCACTGCGCCATCCCGTTTGGGGCTCTGCATTCTCGGCGGCATCCGACTGCTCCGGGGCTATTTCCTGTGGCACGTCCTCGGCTGCTTGTAAAGCATTGTCCGGTTCGCTCGATTCTGGTTGCATCTGGCCATCCACAGCCGGATCCATTTGTGCTTCTGCCGCAGGTGTCTCTTCCTGTATCTGGCCATCCGCAGCCGGGGCCATTTGTGCTTCTGCCACGGGTGGCTCTTCCTGTATTTGTGCTTCTACTGCCGGCGTCTCTTCTGATGGTACGCTCTCTTCGGCAACTGCAGGCGCAGTCTCTGCAGGATCTTCGGGAATGAGGTAGCTTGCGGCGGCAGGTGCCGGAGCTGCTTCGGCCGATACTGGTTCAGAAACGGCTGCATTCGATAGTTCTAAAGATGCATCCTGGGCGAAAGCCAATGCGCTCCAACTCAGGGCCGCGATGAATGTCATGATGTAAATACTATTTCTCATATATCTACCCAACTGGTTGTAATTTATGCCTTACTATTATTCTTACTGATTTTTATATATTTCATATTTCTCGTCTGTATTGATACATTGACCGTGGGAGTCTGTATATATTTGTTTGCATATATCCCGGTCAATATGTCCACGTGACGGCTCTTTGGGAGCAATACGACAACAGGCATCGACAGGCGTTTCGATACACTCGTTTGATTCTTTCAATACTTTGTAACAGTTTTCTTTGGAGATATATTGATCGTTTTCCTGATCCGGCAATCCCTCACAGCATGCTTTTACACATACGGCGTCATTGAGGATGAACGAACGAACGCATTCATCGTTGTCAGCAGCATTCATGCAGCATTCGTTGAGCGCTATGTCAAATTGCTTTGCTTCCTCAATATCGCATTTGTAAGTGCGGGGATGTGTGTTAAACAAACAATATGTATATGCATTTGCAGGCATCGCAATGTGGAAACAACCAAGCTCACTATCACATCCGGGAGATGAAGAAAGTACAATTTTGCTAAAGTTAGCATTCAAAGGCGTCAATTCTATTTCAAACTGCTCAAATTCTTTATATTCAATATCACTTTTCAGCGGCTCACAGCATGCTATGGCCTGTTCGACATATCTGTCTACTTCCTTCAGATAGCAACCATCCGCTCTGTCGTATTTCCTGTCATAGGTCATTGAATTATAGCACATCTGTTCATAAGCATTATTATCTTTCGGATTGTTATAATTCTCCGGAGTATAGTCCATACAACAATTATCCACGCGGCAGCCTGACATCTCTATACAGAAGACGACAGCCAATGCACCTAATCCCAATGACAGGTCCATCCTCATTCTTTTGGTTTTAAAAAACATATCACCCTCTCTGTATTTTTACGCAATTCACTAGAACGTGCTCTGCGATTCACTAGAACGTGCTCTGACTTGTACTATAATTAATTCGAGGTAGGATATCAAGACCGTCATGAAATGAAAATGATGAATCTTTTTAATGGGCAGTCCGAGGTTCGCTATGAATGGTATTCTCTAGTCATTGTCGCATCATGAAAGGGCAGTTTCTTTGCAGCCAATCGCCGTGCATGTGCCCAAAGGGCGCAACTTGATGTGGGTTTTAAACGTACACTAGCTAACATAGATCCTTGGCAACCCTTAGGGTTTCCGCTCTCCCATTCCCGCCCGCCGACTCGCCGTCCAACCCCTGGAAACGCACGGTCCTGGCACACAACCCCCTTTCCGACTTGAAGTGTCGTAAAAAAAGAGCATCCCGTGTGCCTGGCATGTACAGCACTTCAGCATTCAAGCCTGCGTCCAGACATCCAATGCTGTAAACCCGCCCCAGGTTGGCCATACATTATGTCGGGCAGCCCGCGTCAGACAAATCCGGACCAGTACATGCGCACACCTCGACAAGTGGGAGGACCATCCTCCACTGATAATGATGCCAACCAAAAATGCGTTGTTACATTTTTTTTTGATGTGCGCCTGTTTTTTATGGAAGCTTCGGCTATTGGGGGCTTTGCCCCCAATACGCCTGCGCCGGCGCGCTATGCCGCTTGCGCGCCATACGCTGCGCCATCATGATGAGCTTTGGGATTACTCAATCCACTTGATAAACTTTCCCAAAAAGCCATCATCTTTCGTCGATTCGAGAACGATTAATGCCTTGCCTTTCATTTGTTTTCTGTCAACTGCGCCATTTTGTCTCGAATCATAAGAAGCATATCGATTGTCACCAGCCAGAAAGACGTCCTTTTCGAGAATGACTTCACCTTTAAGTGAGCCTGTCATAGCATGCTGGGGCAGCATGATTTTGTAGGCTGCACCGTTGGCAAGTGTTTCACGCCAGATTTCCGGTTCATCCTGCGGGCGGATTATGGCGGTATTAGTCAATTGGAGACGCTTGAGTTTGTTTCCATCGATTTGAATTTCATCCTCATGGAAAGAAACGGTTCCGTCTTCTGCAATTAACCGTAAAAAGTTGGGAGCCGTCTCACTGGAAGCATTGGCCAGGAGAACGACATCACCCGGTTCATAGTTGCCATTTATCCATCGTGGAGACCATGACAGTACAACATCCCCTTCATTCAGTGCAGGCATCATGGCATTGGTTGATACCGGCGTGATGTCAAAACAATAGATGCTCAGCAATGAGAGCAGCATGAGAAAACAGATGGTCACTTTTAAATATATATGGCGCGATGCATTTTTTTTCTGGCGTGAAGTCCTTTTGGGTGACGACTGTTTTGAGGTATGCTTGGAACGGGATTTGGTCTGATTTTTGGGGAGTTCTTTAGGTTCTGTTTGTTTTGGCATAATCGATGGTGTGCGGGGTGGTAGGAGTTATTCACTATTCACTATTACGTATTCACTGGATAGAGATGGTGACAAAACTAAGGGGAAGCGCCAAAGATACTGCTGTTTGAATGGCAGAATCGTTACCTGAGAGGAGAGAGATGGTTACTGTTTGCGATATACGGGGTATGGTTTGTCAGAAATTTCCCGAAAAGTGTGCTGAAAGCTGGGATAATCCAGGTTTACAGCTGGGGCGCGGTGATGCACGGGTCAATCGTGTTTTGACCGCTTTGGAGCTTACACCCGCCGTTGTTGCAGAGGCAATTTCGTGGGGTGCTCAACTCGTTTTGACGCATCATCCCTTTATTTTTAAGCCAATCAAGGTCATGAACGATGACACGCCCGAGGGGCGTATGCTGCTCGATTTGGCTGAACATAAGATTGCGCTTTTGGCAGCTCATACGAATCTCGACTCCGCACCGCATGCCATTGCCGAAAAACTCGCGGATGATTTGGAACTGTGCAACCGCAAGCCATTCCTTTCCCATGAACCGTATGCGACTTACAAAATTGTCGTCT
This sequence comes from Pseudomonadota bacterium, assembly GCA_017613855.1. The sequence continues at coordinate 751 of JAGACY010000327.1, read as the reverse complement.
TTGTACCTAAGACAGATGCCGAAACCGTGGCTCAGGCGATGCATGCCAAAGGCGCAGGATGTGTCGGTCAGTATACCAATGTTTCCTTCAGGGGATGCGGGACGGGGCATTTTACCTGTGGTCAGGGATCACATCCAGCTATTGGAACACCGGGGACATCAGAAACCGTGGAAGAAATCCGCCTCGAAATGGTTGTTTCCGAGCGAGATTTAAGGGCAGTAACCCGGGCATTGCATCAGGCACACCCGTATGAGGAACCGGCATTTGATGTGTTCAAGCTCGAATCGGAAGTGCATGGTTTGACCGATCTCTATGGGTTTGGAATGGAGGGAGATTTGCCGGCTCCCATGACATTGCGGGCTTTGATCGCTCATATCAAGCAGATTTGGGATATTCCTTCGCTTCGGGCTGCAGGAAATGCTGACCAAATGGTATCCAGAGTCGCCTTCGTGAATGGAGCGGGCGCTAAATTCATAAGCAACGCACGAGGAATTGACGCACTCATTACGGGAGATTGCGGCCATCATGATTTTGATAATGCCATTCGGCGCGGAATTGCACTCATTGATGCAGGCCACTATGAGACCGAAAAATATATTCCGCAGATTCTGGCGCAAACATTAATGGATTCTGCATTCGGGAATGAACTGGAAGTGCAGATCGCCAGGGAAATGAGGAATCCTTTTGAGGTTTACTGATCATGGGAATTTGCAATTTGCAATTCGCAATTCGCAATTCGCAATTTGCAATT
>JAGACY010000326.1 GCA_017613855.1 Pseudomonadota bacterium | reverse complement strand
GAGTGCAAATTTAATCCAGTCACCCGCGAGCATTTCTGAGAACTGAAGTGCGCTTCCATCTTCATGTTCTCTGGCATGCGGCAACAGCGAGAGTGCATTAAACTGGCTGGTCAGTGCAAAGGTACCGCTATAGTCGAGTTCTGGGACCACATAAAGTTCCGTCAGCGGAACGATGACATTGGGATTATCGCGGTTCATTCCATCGACGCATCCAGCAGCCACGTATGTTTTTCCTTCGATGGCACGTCCGACGACGGCATAATCGACCTTTTCTTCTTCTTCGAAAGTGAATTCGATCGAAATATCTTCGACTTTCTTTTTCATCAAGGAAGCATTTTTCTCGGCATCACCTTTCAGATCCGCGATATTATCGATCGTGATGCTATCCTTAAGATCATCACAGGTTTTGCCATTGAAAACGAGTGCTTCGACCATAGAGAGATCGGCACTGCCGCCGTAAGTCATTTCGACCGTATAGTCAAAAATCTTCTGTTCCGGCTCAGGTTCTGGTTCCGGCTCAGGTTCTGGTTCCGGCTCAGGTTCAGGGATGATGATCTCTGCGGGTTCCTTGACCGTGACAGAGCAGGTGACAGTTTCATATCCCGAAGCCATTTTTAAGTTAAGAGAGGGATCGACCGAAAAGACGATTGAACCGTTGCCGGCAATAGCCCCCGCCTGAACCCGAAGGGTCACGCTGCCATCGGAGCCGGTTGCAATCGATGCCATTGAGGCACTCCCATCCTGAAGTGTAAACAGCGGGCTCGATGTCGAAGCCGAAATGGTGATATTAGGTGCAACCGCCATCTGGAAGCTGCCCTCTTCAAGCGATGAAAGGCTCACGACAATCTGCCCCGCCTGATTGGTTTGGAGCTCAAGGAAGCATGGATTCTTCTGGCTCTGCAGATAGTAACTTACACTTTTGACAACTTCCGTTGGTTCTTCAACTTTATCTTTATCTCCGCCTTTACCAGCATCATCAGCGCATGCAGCCGTAAAAACAGTAGCACCAATCACAAGCGCAAAAAGCCATTTATTCTTTTTCATATTATCAATCCTTTTATCAAAGCCAGTCTATGACTGCGCATAAGCAACGCCAAAGTGACATGGCATGAACACGTGAATGCATCAAACGTCTTTTGTGCAACAGTATTCACCCAAAGCGCACTATATTTTAATGATTTCATTATGAAAATCCAGAAAATTAGACACATGTATGCACTTTTTTTTGATAATAATTTTTAAAAAACAAAAAATGACGCGTCAAAGTGCGTCAATTTTGCGTCAAATTTAGAATAAAATTCGATTATTGGAATTCATCAGGCAATAAAAAACCGGGAATCATCCCGGTTTTAATAGTCTCCACCAAAACTAGCCTTTGAGCGCCTCAACCTTATCCAGTCGTTCCCAAGTGAAGAGCCCATTTTCGGGCGTACGCCCGAAATGCCCGAAGCTGGCAGTTGGCGAATAGATGGGGCGAAGCAAATCGAGGGATCGAATGATGCCTGCAGGCTTGAGTTCAAAGCAGCGACGTACGCGTCGTTCGATTTCTTCTTCGGCAATGGTGTGTGTCCCAAAAGTATTGACGAGCACCGAGACGGGTTCTGCGACGCCAATGGCATAGGCGAGCTGAACTTCGCATCTGCGTGCAAGGCCGGCAGCCACGACATTTTTGGCAATATAACGAGCCATATAGCAGGCAGAGCGGTCAACTTTCGAAGGATCTTTTCCGGAGAAAGCGCCACCGCCATGTCGTCCCATGCCACCATAGGTATCGACAATAATCTTGCGTCCGGTAAGACCGCAGTCGCCCTGTGGGCCGCCAATGACAAAACGTCCGGTAGGATTGATATGATATTTGGTGTCTTTGGTTAAGAGCTCATTCGGAAGTGCTTTTTTAATAATGAGCTCCATCACGGCTTCATGCAGGTCTTTTTCGGAAACATCGGGACTATGCTGTGTCGAGACGACCACGGCATCAATCGCCTGGACCTTTCCTTCTGCATATCGAACGGTGACCTGGCTTTTGCCATCCGGACGCAGGAATTTGACTTCCTCACGATTGCGTGCCTCCGAGAGACGACGTGTCAATTTATGCGCATACATGATAGGAGCAGGCATTAGTTCCGGTGTTTCATCACATGCAAACCCAAACATCAACCCCTGATCGCCAGCCCCTTGTTCAGCGACAACGCCCTTATCGGGATCGACGCCCTGATTGATATCCGGGCTCTGTGCTTCGACATCGACGAGAACACCACATGTCTCATAATCGAAGCCTTTCAGCGAGCTATTGTATCCAATTTTCTTAATCGTATTGCGGGCAATGCTCTGAATATCGACATAAGCAGAAGTCGTAACCTCGCCAGCAACAATGACAATCCCCGTTTTGAGCAACGTCTCGCATGCCACATGACAATGTTTGTCCTGTGCAATAATGGCATCCAAAATGGCATCGCTCACCTGATCGGCCATTTTATCGGGATGTCCCTCGGTAACGGATTCACTCGTAAAAAGAAAAGATCTTGTGTCCATAATCAATCCTCGGACGGTATTGTGGCCAACCTCACAGAAAATCCTATTGTGTGACGTTACATGTCAAAGCCAGGGTATCCTCCCTGACCACATTCATGGCCAAATCTAATAAAACACCATGTGAATGCCAGAATACAATTTCCGGTACCACGCGTGCGAGAGCCTTCTAACTGGATATCAATGCAATTGTCAAGATTCAGGAAAATGACTTTTTTTGTGGCTTATGGTAATGTTCTTATTGTATGTCGTTTTGCGCTTCATTTTTGTGCATTACCCACCAGTCATTGCTTTAACAGGATATGATATGACACGCATTTCATCAGCATTTATCGGAACAACACTCATTCTCACACTCGCCGGATGTGCCTCGACCCAGCAGGCTCAGGTCGAATCGCCGACAGCCTCCGAGAATTATCCAACGGTTCAGCTCCTTTCCTGGAGTGATTTTCACTCTGCCATGTATGAAGCGGTAAAACAGGATGGGACAGCCCGCGGTGGCTTGCCGGTCTTTATGGCGAGTGTAGAAAAACTCAGGGGTGACGGGCTATCGATCGTCGTGGATGGTGGTGATATGTTCCAGGGAGCCATGCCTTTTAACGAGGCCAAAGGGCTCGGTATGATCGAAATGATGAATGACCTCAAGATTGATGTGTCAACCTTCGGCAATCATGAATTTGATTATGGCCCCGGCGTAAAATATCCCGAAAGCTCCCGGGGTGCATTGCGCGAAGCCGTCGAAGCAAGCCAGTTCCCATGGGTCAATGCCAATGTCGTTGCCAAAGCGGACAACCAGGATCCGTGGCCGCTGGAAAATGTAAAACCTTATGTATTCCTGCAGAAAGGTCCCTACAAAATTGCCGTTGTCGGCGTATTGGCAACCGAAACTCCAATCGCCACGATTGCCGCCAATGTCGAGGGG
>JAGACY010000008.1 GCA_017613855.1 Pseudomonadota bacterium | reverse complement strand
TCTAGAGTATTTGCCTTTAATCTTGCGACTTTACTCCATCTAACAACTAACATCTATCATCTACCATCTATAATAAGTGAGCAACGTTAGCTGCGAACAAATCCGTTTGTAAAAAAACAAAAAGGACTCCCAAATGACTCAATTCGACAAACGCAACATTACCATGATGATGGATCTCTATGAAATGACGATGGCCTATGGCTACTACAACCATGATGCCCAGGCCGATCGCGTGACATTCGATGTATTCTATCGCAAGAATCCGGACGGCGGCGGCTTTGCCATCTTTGCCGGGCTCGAGCAGATCATCGAATACATCGAGAATATCCATTTCGATCAGGAGGATATCGACTACCTGAGGACGCTCGGCATCTTTAGCGAACCATTCCTCGAGTTCCTGAAAACCTATCGGTTTACCGGCGATGTCTATGCTTTCCCCGAGGGGACGATCATGTACCCGAATGAGCCGATCATTACGGTTCATGCGCCTCTCATCGATGCCCAGATCGTCGAGACTGCCATCCTGAACCAGGTCAATCACCAGTCGCTGATTGCAACCAAAACCCGAAGGATCGTGCGTGCCGCCAAAGGACGTGCCGTTTCGGACTTTGGTGCACGCCGGGCACACAACGTCGATGCCGCCGTCTATGGGGCGCGCGCAGCCTATATCGGCGGTGCAGTGGGGACGGCAACCGTCGAAGCCGGCAAACAATTCGGCATTCCTCTGAGCGGTACCATGGCCCACAGCTGGATCATGTTCTTCGACGATGAATATACGGCTTTTAAACATTATGCCGAAACCTATCCCGATTCGTCCGCGTTTCTCGTCGATACCTATGATGTGCTCAAATCGGGCATTCCCAATGCCATTCGCGTGGCCAAGGAAGTGCTCATCCCAAAGGGCAAGCGTTTGCGCGGGGTGCGTCTCGATTCGGGCGACCTGGCCTATCTCTCACAGCAGGTGCGCCAAATGCTCGACGATGCCGGACTCAATGACTGTAAAATTATTGCCTCCAACAGCCTCGATGAATTTACGATCGCTTCGATTCTCGACCAGGGCGGTCAAATTGATTCCTTCGGCGTTGGCGAGCGCTTGATCACGGCAAAGAGCGACCCTGTGTTTGGGGCTGTCTATAAGATTGTGTCGGTCAATAAGGGACAGGCTTGTATTCCACGCATCAAGATATCCGAAACTTTCGAAAAAATTACAAACCCCGGCATAAAAAAAGTATATCGTATCTATAACGAAAAAGGCTACGCACTCGCCGATCTCCTTACCAAATCTGACGAAACGCTGGATCTATCCAAACCTTATGTATATATTGATCCATCCAAGCCATGGAAAAAGATGAAATTTGTCAAATGCACAGCCCGCGAATTGCAGCGGCTGGTCATTAAGGATGGCAAACGCGTCGTCCCTGTCAAAACCATGCAGGAAATCCGGGAATATGTCGATAAACAGCTCAAGGATGAAATCTGGCAGGAAGAACAGCGCTTCCAAAATCCCCACGTTCACCACATGGATATGAGTCCCGCCTACTATCAAATGAAAATGGATCTACTCGCCAAAATGCAGAATACAGGGGAATAAGCAGAGACGTGTCTCTTTGGTTCTGTCTGACGAACGTATAGGTTTTATTCACGAAAAATTGAAATTCTGGCTTGGAGCTTAGAGCTTGGAGCTTAGAGAAGGTTTTTGCCACTCAAAGCTCAAAGCTTAAAGCTCTAAGCAATGAAAAGATGAAACCTCAAGAACAAGGCATATCCACGGTGGTTAAACAAAGCCTTTTCTTTTGGCCTTATGGGTAAGGTGATTCAAAGAGACCCGTAGGGGGGCATAAAGTAAGTAGATATTGTGTTTATATTAGATTGCAATTCTGGTATAAAGTTTAGTATTGTGAGTGGTTTCCCCTTCTTCAAGCTCCAAGCTCTAAGCTTCAAGGCCCCAAGCCAAATGACTTTTGAACAATTACTGGAGATGATTTTTATGAACGCCCCAAAACGATATATCATTGCACTTTGTATTGGGCTGAATATGGTTCTCGGATCTGCAACTGCCATGGCAGAGGATGAGCAAGATGTAAAACCCCGGGATGAACAAGTCGCTGCTGCAGAATCCCCCAATGCTGCCGAACCGAAAACCAATCCCAGGGATGGATTAAAACCGTTTAAATATACGATTATCACTAAAGATATCATTTATGATGATGAACATCCACGATGGGAGCCTTGGTATCCGCTGAGAGATGAAAATGATGGTGCGCAGTTTATCGTTCCTGTTTCGGTTCACAAGGTGGATAAAGAGGATGTCATTGATTACGATTTGGATTGTGATGGCGATGGGGTATATGAATTCACAGGTTTGAACAAAAGTCATCTATGTGTATATGAAAGAGACTCGGGAACGCATCAGATTGCCGTGCGAGGAACAATACCATCCATGACGTTATGTACACTTCAGTATCATGCGTTATACGAGAGAGCCCGAAAAGAAGCATACAGGCTTTCTGAAAAAGAAGAAAAACTGAAACAGAGCAAAACTTCTGCGAATGTAAAAAAACATAAAAAAATATATAAAATGTTGGGGAGTTCCCGGTTGAATCTTCTCATAAAAACTGGCCGTGCTCTGGCAGTTATGCCAAATGCACTGACTACGACTGCAGAAATGATGACCGATCTGTTCCGGGGGCACTTATTGAGAAAGAAAGTTTTAAAGAATACTTTTGAACAATTAATATCGGGAAAACAGATAGATCGTTTAAAAAGGGATGGGCTTGCTATTGCCGTGATTGGTACGATGTCAATCGTTGACGATTTGTCCTGGAGGATGGTGGATTCAGCATTCGAATATACTTACCGTTATCTGACCCAAATAATAGAGAATCAGAAGAATAAGATTAAGCCAGAATCCGGTGATGACGAACAAGCGGATGATGAAGATAATGTATTGCAAGCGGATGATGAAGATAATGTATTGAGCGGTAAATTGAATCCATTTTACGTCGTTTCGATTGATGATTGGGGAGACATTCAATGGAAATCGATGAATACATTTGCTGAAGACTGTGTCCTCCTGGAAGATATTCCTGTTG